>JBMTTG010000105.1:0-9407 GCA_049449095.1 Phycisphaerales bacterium
GGCGTGACCGGATTCGGCGAGGCCGCGGCCCCGTACGCCTCGGACGTCATCTTTCTCTTCGCCGGCGGCTGCCTGCTCGCGACGGCGATCGATCGGCACGGTCTCGGCCGACGATTCGCGGGCGCGATCCTCTCGGTCGCGGGGCGGAAGCCGAGCGCAATCGTCGCAGCCTTCATTCTGGTGACCGCGCTGCTCTCCTCGGTCGTCTCCAATACCGCGACCGTCGCGATCGTGCTGCCGTTGGCGATGGGGGCGATCGCGTACGTCGATCGCCATGCCGTGGCGGTGCCGGGACGAAGCGCGCCGACGGGCCGGTTCGCGCTCTGTCTCCTGCTCGCGGTCGCCTACGCGGCGAACATCGGCGGCTGCCTCACCATCGTGGGAAGCCCGCCCAACGCGATCGGCGCGAAGCTCCTGAGCGAGGAGACCGGCACGCCGATCTCCTTCCTGGGATGGATGCGCTTCGGCGGGCCGGTCGTGCTCGTGATGTTGCCCCTCATGTGGGCGCTGCTCACGATGGTGCTCCTGCCGCTGCGGGATCTGGAACTCGAGGCGACGGAAGGCCCGGCCTTCGAGCCCGGGCCCCCGATGAGCCGGGAGAGTTGGTTCACCCTTGCGGTGTTCATCGCCACGGTCGCGGCATGGGTCACGCGCCCGCTTTGGCCGGCGGAACTTGCCTCGATCGGCGACTGGGGCATCGCGACGATTGCGGCGCTGCTGCTCCTGTGCGTGCCGCTGCGGATCTCCGCGGCCGGCGCAGCGCTTGAGGCCCGCGATCTCGCGCGGCTTCCGTGGGGCGTCTTCATCCTCTTCGGCGGCGGCATCAGCCTGGCCGAGGCGATGAAGACCCATGGCGTCGACGCCTATCTCGGCTCGCTCTTCACCGGGCTCGAAGGCCTCCCGCCGTGGCTCGTGATCGCCACGGTCGTCGCGGCGGTCGTCTTCCTGACCGAGGTCACCTCGAACACGGCGGTCGCAAGCGCCGTGATCCCCGTCCTCATCGTGCTCGGCGATGCGCTGGGGATTCCCGCCGCGGAACTCGCGCTCACCGTCGCGGTCGCGGCGAGCCTCGCGTTCATGCTGCCGGTCGGCACGCCGCCCAACGCCCTCGTCTACTCGACGGGCATGGTGCCGGTGGGCGCCATGATCCGCGCCGGGATCGTCCTGAACCTCGTCTCGATCGTCGTGCTGACGGTGCTCTCGCGGGTGCTGCTCTGATCGAACGGACGTCTCGCGGCGGCGATGGGTCGCCGGTACCTTCCCGCCATGCCCGACGCGGACCCGTCCCGATTCCATGGACTGCTCGCGATCGCGGCGTTCATCCTCGTGGCCTGGGCGTGCTCTTCCGCGAGGCGACGGATCAACCTGCGGATCGTCGTGACGGGCCTGCTGCTGCAGACGGCGATCGCGATCGTGCTGCTGCGGATCCCCGCGACCGCGGACGCGTTCGACGTCGTCGCAGGCCTCGTCGCGAAGGCGATCTCCTTCGCCGACGAGGGCAGCCGCTTCGTCTTCGGAAGCCTCGCCGATCCCGGCGGCCCGTGGGGCTTCGTCTTCGCCTTCCGGGTGATCCCGGTGATCATCTTCTTCGCGGCGCTGATGGCGGTGCTCTACCAGCTTCGCATCATGCCGCTCGTCGTCGCCGGCATGGCGTGGTGTCTGCGCCGCACGCTCGGGGTGACCGGCACCGAAGCGCTCGCGACGGCGAGCAACGTGCTGATCGGGCAGACCGAGGCGCCGCTTTGCGTGCGGCCCTACCTGCCGTCGATGACCCGATCGCAGCTGATGGTCGTCATGACCGGCGGCTTCGCGACGATCGCCGGCAGCGTGCTCGCGGGCTACGTGAGCTTTCTCGGCGGCGACGACGAGGCGCGGCGGATCGAGTTCGCACGGCACCTGCTCACCGCGTCGCTCATGTCGGCGCCTGCGGCGTTCGTGATGGCGAAGCTGCTCGTGCCCGAGACCGAGCCGGTCGAGGAGGGCGAGGTCGAGGCGGCGGAGCTCAAGCCCGGCGCGAACGCGCTCGACGCGATCGCGGTGGGAGCGGGCGACGGACTCAAGCTCGCCCTCAACGTCGCGGCGATGCTCATCGCGTTCGTCTCGCTGCTGGCGCTCCTCGACTGGCCGATCGCCTCGCTCGGCGAATGGGGGCCGATCGCGCGCTGGCGGGGCGAGATGGACTTCGGTCCATGGGGGATCGCGCCGCTGCTTGGGCTGTTGTTCACGCCGGTCGCATGGATGCTCGGCATCGCGTCGGGCGACGTCTCGAAGGTCGGCGAACTGCTCGGAACCCAGATCGTCGCGACGGAGTTCATCGCCTATCTCAAGCTTGCCGAGATGCAGTCGGCCGGCGAACTCTCGCACCGCTCGGTCGTGATCGCGACCTACGCCCTGTGCGGCTTCGCGAATCTGCCCGCGATCGCCATCCAGATCGGCGGACTCGGCGCACTCGCGCCGTCGCGTCGGGCGGATCTCTCTCGGCTTGCGTTCCGGGCGATGTGCGGCGGGGCGATGGCGTGCTGGTCGACCGCGGCGATCGCGGCGATGGTGCTGCCTTCGGACGTCTCGACGATGCGGGTCGAAGTCGAACCGGCCGCTTCGGCGATGTCGCTGGACCTCGTCGAGGAGGTCCGGCTCGAGGCGTTCGTCGACGGCGTTCGTGGCGGCGCGTGCGGGCCGGCGGTCGGCGCGGTGGTGGTGCTCGAGTGATCGGCTTTGGCCGCAGGGGAGCGACGCGATGATCCGACTTCAGGCAGACGACGATCGCAACGTGCTCGGCGGGCCGCTCGAGGCCTGCTCACGCTCGCCGATGACCGGCTACTTCCGCGACGGCTGCTGTCGAACCGGTGAGGACGACCTCGGGCGCCACACCGTCTGCGCGGTGATGACGGACGAGTTCCTGACGTTCTCGAAGTCGCGGGGCAACGACCTGGTCACGCCGCGGCCCGAGTGGCGGTTCCCGGGACTGAAGGCCGGCGACCGCTGGTGCCTGTGCGCCCTTCGGTGGCGCGAGGCCTACGAGGCCGGATGCGCTCCGCGGGTCGTGCTCGAGGCGACGCACGAGCGCACGCTCGACGTCGTGCCGCTCGACTGGCTGCAGGAGTGCGTGAACGAAGCCTGACTGTGCCAGGTCAGAAGCGGCGCTTCTTCTCGCCGAAGAACTTCTGATCGAGCGAGATCTGCCCGGGGCCCATGATCACGATCGCCAGCGCGCCGAGCAGGTAGAGGAGCGCCGGCTCGCGGGCGCCTTCCGCGGGCAGGAACCACGGGCTGCCCGAGTGGTGCACGAAGCCCGCGACGAACATCGTCGCAAGGATCACGAACGCCGCGGGTCGGGTGAAGAGGCCGAGCGTCACCAGCACGCCCGCGAGGAACTCGCCGACGACCGCACCGATGAGGCTCGCCTTCGCGCCGATCCCGAGCGGATCCGGGAACGCGAGGTCTTCGGGCCAGGAGAACAGGAGCATCAGCTTCGGCCAGCCGTGGCCGAGGGCCATGAGGCCTCCGAAGGTGAGCCGCAGGACGAGAAGGCCGAGGTTGTGCGTCGCGTTCATGACGTGGTCCGGATCCTGGTTCGAGGGCTCGCCCCTTCCGCGAGCGTCATCGGCGTGCCGGTTCTCCGAGCGTGAACGGCGCGGGCCGCGCGATGCGATCGGTAGCATCGCCGCCATGTCGCCGGAAGAATCGCCGAAGCTCGAGGTGCGACCGCCCAGGACCGAGGCGGAGTGGCGAGCCGCCGCCGCACTGTTGCATCAGTTGCGCCCCGATGTCCCGGAGTCGACGATGCTCGTGCGGATGCGCGAGATCTCGGGCGTCAACGGCTACCGGCTGCTGGTGGGCGTTTCGGAAGACGGCGTGGTGGTGGCAGCGGCCGGCGGGCGACCCGACGACGGCCTGTCGCGGGGGCCGCATCTGCGGATCGACGATCTCGTCGTGGCGGAGGGCCGGCGCGGCGAAGGTCTCGGCCGCGCGATGCTCGCCGGGCTCGCCGAGGAGGCGCGGGAACAGGGGCTGCCCCGCATCCTGCTCGATGCGCGGCACGACGCGCGGGGCTTCTACGAGCGGCTCGGCTTCGTCTTCCGCGGCGCGGAACCGTGCATGATCGACATCGGCGACGCCTGAAGCGCCGCCGACGTCGAGAAGACTGGCCGATTCCCGTCCGGACTCAGACCGCCACGCCGCAGATCTGCGCCGCCTTGGTCGCGATCGCGCCCGCGTGCAGGCCGCAGTACTCGAGCTGCTCCTGCTCGGTGCGGGCGGACTTCGGCAGGCGATCGACGGTCATCTGCACGATCGTGAAGGCGTCGCCGCTGTCGGTGCACGCCTCCGAGACCGCCGAGCCGATGCCGCCGCCGAAGTTGTCCTCGACGGTGAGGATGTTGCCGCCGTTCTTGTTGGCGATGTCGAGGAAGAGCTCGCGGTCGAAGGGCAGCGAGTAGAGGTCGATGAGCGTCGCATCGACGCCGGCCTTGTCGAGCATCTCGATCGCCTTGTTGCACTCGTGCAGCATGTAGCCCGCGGAGACGATCATGAGGTCGCGTCCCTCGGTGAGCATCTCGAAGGAGCCGAGCTCGAACTCGGTCGAGTCGTCGTAGAGGAACTCGACCTCCGGGCGATGCACCCGCAGGTAGCACATGCCGTGGTGCTCGGCGGCGGCGACGGTGAGGGCGTAGGCCGCGAAGGCGTCGGCGGGCTGGAGCACGTAGCAGCCCGGCTCGCCGCGATGGTCCTTCACCGTCGAGAGGCTGCGGAACCACGCGACGTCGGGCAGGGCCATCTGGCTCGGGCCGTCGGAGGCGGGGGTGATGCCGACGTGCGAGCCGACGACCTTGAGGTTCGCGCCCGAGAGCAGGCCCATCTCGATCTGGTCGTAGGCGCGGGTGATGAACTTCCCGAAGCTCGCGAAGAAGGGGATCTTGCCCGCGGCGGAAAGGCCGACCGCGACCGACGCCATGTTCTGCTCGGCGATCCGGCACTCGACGAAGCGGTCGCTCATCGCGCGGTCGTTGGCGAACCACTCGGTGAAGGTGCTGTTCTTGACGTCCGCATCGAGGGCCCACACCGCGGGGCTCGACTGGCCAAGGGCCCGCAGCGCGAGGCCGAAGGCCTTGCGGGTCGAGAGCCGTCCGGCCTGGTAGGTGCTGGTCATGTCCCAGGACTTCATCGCCTCGGGCAGCGAAGGCACTTCCTTCGCCGTCGCCGCGGGCGCCTCGTACTGGGCGGGCGGGAAGATCCGAAGCTCGTCGCCCGCAAGCGCCGAGGTGAGTCCGACGCGGGTCGCGTTGAGCTCCTCCTCGGCCTGCCGAAGCTTGTCGCCGACGATCGGCTTGCCGTGCCAGTTGCCGGACTGGATCGAGGGGACGCCCCAGCCCTTCACGGTCTTCGCGACGACCGCACAGCAGACGCCGTCCTCGGCCTTCTTCGCGGCGGAGTCGAACGCCGCCTTGATCTGCGCGGGGGCGTGGCCGTCGATCTCGAAGACCTCGAAGCCGAAGGCCCGCAGCTTCGCGGCGAGCTTCTCCGCCGACTGCTGCTCGCTGACCGCGTCGGACTGGCCGAACTTGTTGCAGTTGAAGATCGGAAGGACGTTGGTCAGGCCGTGCTCGACGATGAAGTCGCACGCCTCCCAGATCTGGCCCTCGCGGCTCTCGCCGTCGCCGCAGATGCAGTAGATCCGCTTGTCGAGGCCGTCGGTGCGGGCGGCGATCGCCAGGCCGGCCGCGACGGAGAGACCCTGCCCGAGGCTGCCGGTCGCGGCGTCGAAGAAGGGGAAGCCCTCGGCCGGGTTGGGATGGCCTTCGAGTGCCGAGTCGATCGCCCGCAGGGTGTTCAGGTCGCCCGCCTGCATCGGCCGCATCGCGTTGGGGTCCTTCCCGAAGGAGACGCCCAGATCGGCACCGGCTGCATAGATGATGGGGACCGCGTGGCCTTCGGAGAGGACGAGGCGATCGGACGTGGGGTAGCGGGGCGCCTCCGGCACCCATCGCATCGTGTGATAGAGCAGGACCGTCGCGATGTGCCCGAGGCTGAGGGCCGTGCTCGGATGCCCACTTCCGGCCGCGGCACAGGCCTGCATCGCCATCTGGTCGAGCTGAATGGCCTTCGCGTGAACGGCTGCATCGAACGACATGGGCGGTCCTTCCGGGCCTTGGGCGGCCGATGAGCCCCGACCTCAGCCTTCCGGCCAGGGCCGCGTCGGTCTGAGTGCAGGGCGGAGTGATCGGGAGGCGGCGTCGGGGTCGCACGACCCCCGCCGCGGGGCGGGCAGTATGGGCGTCGAACCCGGTTTTCGCAAGGGTTCCGGAGGGGTGAAGCGCGGGCTTCGGAGGCGGGTTGCTCCTGCTTCGGCCGCGGGCCACGTCACGGGGTGGGTGCTCGCTTCGCTCGGCGGGCGGTCACTTGGACGGGATGGACGGGATGGACGGAATGGACCCGGAAGGCGAAGCGCTGCACCCGGTGCGGGCCCCCGCCCCGATTCGCCTCCTCTCTCCTTTCTCCTCTCAACTCTCTCGCTTCGAATGGACCCGGAAGGCGAAGCGCTGCACTTGGTGCAATCCGTCTCCTCCTCTCCTCCTCTCCTCCTCTCCTCCTCTCCTCTTCTCACCTGAAACCCGCCCGGCGTCCCTTCCCTACAACCCCTCCTCCGCCGATCCTCCGCCCGCCAAGAGGAGCCCCTCCCGTGACTGAGCCCATCGCGTCGCGTCGTTCCTTCCGATCCGTCTTCGGACTTGCCGGCCTGGCCGCCGCCCTGACCGTGGCGGCCTCGATGCCGGCGCTCGGACAGGGGGCCGACGGCCGCTTCCCGGATCCCCGCGGCGGCAAGGAGCTCGATCGCTGGCTCGATGACGCGGACGTGCCCGAGTCCGATCGCGACGCGATCTTCGAGATCCATGCCCGCTACCTCGCCGAGGTCGAGCGGCTTCGCGATCGCGAGATCGAGGCGTGGCTTCGCGAGGCACCGGTCTGGTGGGGGTCGGGCGACGTCGAGCAGACCAGGCAGAAGCTCGAGGCGGCAAGAGGGCGGATCGCCGAGCAGCGCCGTCTGCTCGCGCGGCTCGAGGCGCTCGAGGAGCGGCTGTGGAGCGAGATCGGTTCGACGACGGCCGTTCCCTCGTCGACGGTCGAGTCGCTGCGGCAGCGAGCCCGGCTCGATCGGCTCTCGGATCTCGGAAGGCACTACGCCTGGCGCGGGAACGGCGCGACCGATCTCGCCACGCTGATCGCCGCGGCCAAGGCCACCCCCGCCGAGGCGGTGCGGATCCGCGAGGTGCTCGCGGGGCACGACGCGACGGTGGTCAAGGTCCTCGAGGAGCAGCGCGACCTGGCGCTCGAGGCGGAGGTCAGGCAACTTGGTTGGACGCTCGAGCGGGAGGAGCGTTGGGCCGAGATGCGCCGGCTCGCCGACGAGGAGATGCAGGCCGCGGCGCAGGAGGGCCGCGAGGCGCAGGTCCAGGAGATCTACGAGAGCTTCCGTGAAGACCCCTCCATGCAGGACGAGTCCGAGAGCGAGAAGAACCGGCTCCTGGCACGGCTCGCTCGGCAGCAGCTTGCCGCGATCCGCGCGATCGAGCCGATCCTCGGCGACACCGACCGGCTCGCGGGCGTGATGGTCGCGACCGGCGTCGTGCCGGGCGGCATGGACGACTTCTACGAGATGTTCGAGGAGATGGGGCGCGAAGGCGCCGTGACTCCGTCGCAGCTCGCGGCGATCGGCGAGATTCGACGGCGCTCGATCGCGAACGAGGTCCCGAACCGGCTCGAGATCGCCGAACTCGAGATCCGCCGGCTCGAGCTTCCAGGCAACGGATGGACCCTTCTCGAGGACGGCAGCTACGGCGAGTCGCCGGAGTCGGCCGAGATCAACGCCCGCCTGATGGAGCTTCAGGGCGGCGAATCGATGCAGGAGCAGATGCAGATCGTCGTGAGCATCGGGCAGATCGTCGGCGCCAAGACCTTCGGCGACATCATGCGGCAGTGGGGGCGCAAGCAGGGCATTCCGGAGCAGTTCCTCGAGCCGATGATCGCGCAGCTCGTCGCGGGCATCGAGGCGGGGGCGATCGACGGCGAACGCATGCAGCAGGAGATGATGGCTCGGATGTGGTCGCCGCCGCCTTCATGGAAGGTGATCGACGAGGCGACGCTCGCGGCGATCCTCGACGACCTCGGGGTCGAAGGCGAGATGCGCCTCGTCGCGTCGCAGCTCATCGAGGACGGCGCGCCGCGCTTCGAGGAGGCGCTCGCGGCGGCCACCTCGGAGATCGAGACGCCGGATCCCGAGGATCCCGAGGCGATGCAGCAGTTCCTCATGCGCCGCATGGGCGGCCGCGAGGCGACCGAGCTTGCGGCGATCGACGCGGGACTCGATCGCGTGCTCGCGGCGGACCGGGCGTTCTTCGACGATCTCGTCGGCGTGCTCGGGGCCGAGGTCGAGGAGCCGCTGCGCCCGTGGCGTGCCGTGCGTCAGGCCGAACTGATCGCGGGCAGCGAGATGGCCCAGGGGCCGGCGATGGTCGTCTCGAACTGGATGGATCCGAGCGCCGGCAACTTCGAGCGGGTCGCCTCCTTCACGATCGCGCTCGAGGCGATTCCCGAGGCGCTCCGCGACCCGGCGGTGCGGGCGGCCTTCGCGGCGCAGGCGGAGGAGATCGCGACGCTGCGGCGCGAGCGTCGCGACGCGATGCGATCGCTCGGGCCCCGCCGCGCCGAGGCGATGGCGACCGCGATGGCGCTGCAGGAGGAGCTCAACGCCGCCTCGGCCGCCGACGAGGCGATGTCGCAGGCGGACATGGAGCGTCAGCAGCGGAATCAGCAGGAACTCGCGGCGATCGAGCGGGAGACGGAACGCTGGAGCGGTGCAGTCGGCAACCGACTTCGGCAGGATCTTGCGCGGCTGCAGGCGGTGCTCGATCCGGAGTCGGCACGGGCCTTCCGCCGCGCGGTCCTGCGCGAGGCGTGGCGGCAGGAGCTCGGATCGCCGTCGGGGCTCGAATCGCTAGAGAGGGCCCGCGAGCGCGCGATCGCGGCCGGCGATGCGGCGCGGGTCGCCGAAGCCGACGCGATGATCGAGGCCTACGACGCCGCGTCGGATCGACTGCTCGACCTGCTGTGGACGACGAGCGAGGACGTCCGCGCGAACGGATCGCCGAAGACGATGAGGATCCAGGAGGGCGTCGAGCAGGTCGACACCTCGCGCTGGTGGCCGAGCGCGGCGGGTCGCGCGAAGTTCCGTCAAGCGGAACTGGACTTCGCGGTCATGCGGGCGGTGGACGCTCCGTGAGGTTGAGACTGAAGGCGTGTGCAGCCGTGCGATGGTCCGATCACGCTTGCATCAGCAATCCCTTCCGCCTCATCACGACCCCTCCGTCTCGCTCGCTTCGCTCGCGATCCACCTCCCCTGAATCGCGGGG
>JBMTTG010000106.1:0-9372 GCA_049449095.1 Phycisphaerales bacterium
ACGGGTCACCTCGTGGCCGCGGCGTTCGAGCTCCACGATCTCCCGGCGTATGAACGTGTGGCTCACCTTCCGATAGGCGGAGGTCAGGTAGGCCAGTCGCATGCGTCTCGTCGATCGGCGTGGCGGAAGAGGTCGGAGCCGAGGGAGGAGATCGGTTCGCGGCGGCGGCGGTCTCAAGCGGGAGTCGCACCGCCGAACGAAACGCCCGTCAGGAGGCCGGCCATCCGGCAGCGTCCACCGCCCGCGCCACCTGCTCCCGCTCCGGCGGCGGCACGTCCTCGCTCGCGCCGATCCGGGTCGGCAGGGCGATCGTCGCGCGGCCGCCGAGGTGCTCCCGGAACTCCTCGAGGCCCTCGATCAGGCGGTCGATCTCCGCCAGCTCGGGCGCCGAGATCGGCAGCCCGAGGCGCTCGAGCGTCGAGACGATTCGCCGCAAGGCCTCCTCGTCGAGGCGGCCAGCCTGCATCGCGATCGTCGAGTCGAGGGCGATGCCGATCGCGACCGCCTCGCCGTGCAGGATGCGATGGCCGCTCATCGCCTCGAGCCGATGCGCCGCCCAGTGTCCGAAGTCGAGCGGCCGCGCCGTGCCCAGCTCGAATGGATCGCCGCCTTCGAGGATGTGCCTCAGATGCAGTTCGGCGCTGCGCCGGATCACCGGCTCGGCGGCGATCTCGTCGCGATCGCGGATCGCCTCGGCGTCGCGCTCGATCCGATCGAAGAGTCCGCGATCGCGGATCACCGCGATCTTGACCGCCTCGGCGAAGCCGCTTCGCCAGTCGCGGTCGGGGAGCGTGTGAAGGAGATCGAGGTCGCAGAGGACCGACGAGGGCACCGCGAACGCGCCGAGCAGGTTCTTCTTCCCGCGGCGATTGACGCCGTTCTTGACCCCCATCGCCGCGTCGTCCTGGGCGAGCGTCGTCGTCGGCATGCGGACGAGCCGCACGCCGCGATGAAAGGTCGCCGCGGCGAACCCGGCGACGTCGAGCACCGCGCCGCCGCCGATGGCCAGCACGATGCTGCGCCGGCAGATCCGCGCCGCATCGAGCGCCGCGACGATCCCCTCGAGCACCGCCGGATCGTTCTTGGCCTGCTCGCCGCCCGGCACGAGATGCGGCCGCGCCACCTCGGGCATGACGCCCTCGCCCTCCGCGATCGCGTCGAGCATCGCGCCGACGAACGTCGGGTTCGCCTCCGCGAAGCCGCCATCGACGATCGGCAGCACGCGGCCGCGAAAGCCGCCGTCGCCCTGGACGATCCGCGCGATCTCCTCGGCGATCGGCGCCGCGCCGTTGTCGCGACGGTCGGTCGCGCCGCGGCAGAAGCGCACGCGATGCAGGAAGCCGACTGAAAGCTCGCCGCCGAGAAGATCGTCGTGGGGCATGGAAGGTCGCGGGGTCGTCGAGGCGGTGAGGCTGCGGGGGAATCGAAGGCGGAGACGATAGGGCAGAGGTTTCGCGAACGTGGCGTGGGAGGTTCGCGAGGTTGGGTCAGGTTCGTGCGGAACGCGACGCCTCGAGGCGCGGCCCGCAGAGATGCGACAGGCAGACCGCCGCCGCGACCGCGACGTTCAGGCTGTCGACGCCCTCCGCCATCGGGATGCGCACCAGCCGATCGCAAGCCGACTTCGCGTCGGCGGTGAGCCCGGGAAACTCCGAGCCCATGAGCAGCACGAAGCGCCGCGGAGGCTCGATCGAGCCGATGGGCACCGCCGAAGGATCCGTCGCGGCGCCGAGGATCTCGAAGCCGTGATGCCCGCGAAGTTCCCCGAGGCCGCCGATCCTCTCGGGTCCCCCGATCCATGGATCGAGCCGTGCGAACGGGACGTCGAGGGCATGTCCGATCGAGACCCGCAGGCTCTTCCGGTAGAGCGGATCGTGGCACTCGGGGCTCAGCAAGACGCCGTCCACGCCGAACGCCGCGGCGTTCCGGAAGAGCAGTCCGATGTTGTCGATGTTGCGGATGTCCTCGCAGCCAAGCAGCGCGATCGGCCTCGTCGGATCCGCGAGCGCCCGATCGATCCGCGCCCGCCCGTCCTCGGGCCTTCGGCCAAGAGCGAGCAGGCCCCGGTGCAGATCGAATCCGACGATCGCCTCGAGCACCTCGTCGTCGGCGACGTAGATCGGCGGAGAGCGATCGGCCGACGCGTCGCGCAGAGCCTGTGCCCGCTCCGCCATCTTCTTGCTCGCGAGGATCGAGATCGCGATGCCGGGCCGCGCAAGCATCCGTTCGATCACGAGGGCCTGCTCTCCGATGAACCAGCCCGCGCCTTCGCCGGCGCGCACGAGATCCGGATCGCGCAAGGCCCGATAGGGATCGAGCCGCGGGTCGCTTGCGGAGACCTGCTCGACCGGTCCATCGGCTTCGGGCGACGGCGTCGCGCCGCGATCCATCGGTGGCTTCATGAGACGCATTGTGGGGCATGCGCCGCGGCAGGACGAGCAGGCACCACCGGTACACTTCGCCGATGCGCGAAGCGTCATCGCCATCCCCGTCCGAGAGTACCGGCCCGGCGGAGGAGCGATCGTCGATCGAGCGCCCGCTCGAGGAGACGCTCGAGGATCGCCGCGTCGCGGAGCTCCTCTCCGCGGGCGCCGAAGCCCCCGTACTTGCGGAGGCCGTCGAGGCCCAGGAGGCCGCCGACGCCGCCGACACGCTCGAGCAGCTGCCCGAGTCCGAAGCGGTCGAGGTGCTCGGCGAGATGGACCTCGAAGCGGCGGCCGATGCGCTCGCCCACATGACCCCCGCGCTCGCCGCCGGCGTGCTCGAGGATCTCGCCGACGAGCAGCCGGAGCTCGGCGGAAGGCTCCTCGAGGAGATGGCGCCCGACGACGCGACCGACCTGCTGCAGCAGCTCGGGGAGCGGACCCGCGCGAAGATCCTCGCGACGATCACCGCCGGCCCGGCGGCACGGCTGCGCGAGCTCCTGCGGTACGGCGAGGAGTCCGCCGGCGGCATCATGACCACCGACTACGTCGCGGTCCGCGCGGACATGAGCGTCGCGGAGGCGATCGAGGCGATCCGACGCGCGGAGATCGACGAGGACACCTCCTACGCCTTCGTCATCGATCGCCGCGGGCATCTCGACGGGACGGTGAGCCTGCGGGCGCTGCTGCTCGCAGACCCGACGACGCGGATCCGCGAGATCGCCGATCGCCGCGTCGACGCGGTGCCGCCGGACCTCGACCGAGAGCAGGTCGCCCGCGAGTTCGAGCGCTACGACTACGTGGTGCTGCCGGTCGTCGACGACGCCGGGCGCCTGCTCGGCATCGTGACGGTCGACGACGTGATCGACACGATCCGCGCCGAGAGCGCCGAGGACGCGCAGCTGATGGTCGGTGCAGGCCGCGAGGAGGGCGCCGCCTCGCCGTTTGTCGCGAAGGTGAAGAGCAGGCTTCCTTGGCTGCTCGTCAACCTCTTCACGAGCGCGGTCGCGGCGATGGTGGTCCTTCAGTTCGAGGGGCTCATCGCCGAGATCGCGGTGCTCGCGGTGCTGATGCCGGTGATCGCCAACCAGGCCGGCAACGCCGGGCAGCAGTCGCTCGCAGTGACGCTGCGCGGCATCGTGCTCGAGGAGGTTCCGCGCAACGGGTCGATGCGGCTCTTCCTGCGCGAAGGCGCGGTGGGGCTTGTGAACGGAGTCTGCTGCGGCGTGCTCGTCGGCAGCGCGATCGCGGCGATCGAGCTCGTCGCCCACGGCGGCGACACATGGCGGCTCGGCGTGGTGGTCGCGATCGCGATGGGCGTGGCGCTCACGATCGGATGCCTCACCGGCGCCGCGATCCCGATCCTCCTTCGCCGCGCGGGTGCCGATCCGGCGACCGCCTCGACCATCTTCCTGACGATGGTCACCGACAGCATGAGCTTCCTCACGTTCCTCGGGCTCGCGAGTGCGCTCGCGGGCTGGCTGGGCGTCGGCGCGGGGTGAGGCGCGACCTCAGCCGTACGCCTCGACCGAATCGCAGGTGCACACGAGGTTGCGGTCGCCGTAGGGGTTGTCGACGCGGCCCACCGCCGGCCAGAACTTGAACTGCTTGAGCCACGGTGCCGGGTACGCCGCCTGCTCGCGCGAGTAGCGGTGCGGCCACGCGTCCGACGAGACCGCCGCCGCGGTGTGCGGGGCGTGCTTCAGGGGGTTGTCCTCGCGGTCGGCGCGGCCTTCCTCGATCGCACGGATCTCCTCGCGGATCGCGATCATCGCGTCGCAGAAGCGGTCGAGCTCGGGCTTCGACTCGCTCTCGGTCGGCTCGATCATGAGCGTGCCCGCGACGGGCCAGGACATGGTCGGGGCGTGGAAGCCGAAGTCGATGAGCCGCTTCGCGATGTCGTCGATCTTGATGCCCGCGGTGCGGTCGAACGATCGGCAGTCGACGATGAACTCGTGGGCGCAGCGGCCGTGCTGGTTGGTGAAGAGCACGTCGTAGTGCCCCTCGAGGCGCTTCGCCATGTAGTTCGCGGCGAGGATCGCGATCTCGGTCGCGCGGCGCAGCCCATCCGAACCCATCAGCGCGATGTAGACCCACGGGATCGGCAGGATGAGCGCCGAGCCGTAGGGCGCCGCCGAAATCGGCCCGATCGCATGCTTGCCGGCCGAGAGCGGACGGATCACCGGATGCCCCGGCAGGAACGGGGCGAGCGCATCGACCACGCCGATCGGGCCCATGCCTGGGCCGCCGCCGCCGTGGGGAATGCAGAACGTCTTGTGCAGGTTGAGGTGGCAGACGTCGGCGCCGAGATCGGCCGGCCGCACGAGACCCACCTGCGCGTTCATGTTCGCGCCGTCCATGTAGACGAGCCCGCCGTTGGCGTGCACCACGTCGCAGATCGCGCGAACGTGCTCCTCGAAGACGCCGTGCGTCGAGGGGTAGGTGATCATGCACGCCGCGAGCTGGTCGCGGTGCTCCTCGGCCTTCTTGCGAAGGTCGGCGAGGTCGATGTTGCCCTCCGCGTCGCAGGCGACCGGCACCACCCGCATGCCCGCGACGATCGCGGAAGCGGGATTGGTCCCGTGCGCCGAGACGGGGATCAGGCAGGCGTCGCGCTGCGTGTCGCCGCGATGGCGGTGGTAGGCACGGATCACCATGAGCCCCGCGTACTCGCCCTGGCTGCCGGCGTTGGGCTGCAGGCTGATCGCCGGGAAGCCCGTCACCTCCGAGAGCCAGCTCTCGAGCGAGCGGAAGAGCTCCGCGTAGCCCTTCCACTGCGACTCCGGCGCGAAGGGATGGATCGACGCGAACTCCGGCCACGTGACGGGGATCATCTCGCTCGTCGCGTTGAGCTTCATCGTGCAGGAGCCGAGCGGGATCATCGAGTGCGCGAGCGAGAGGTCGCGCGACTCGAGCCGCTTGAGATATCGGAGCATCTCGGTCTCGCTGCGGAAGCGATGGAAGACCGGCTGCTGCATGAACGCGTCGTGCCGGGCGAGATGCGCCGGAAGCGGCGCAGCCTCGGCGAAGGTCGGCGCCGCGGCGCCGAAGCAGGCCGCGAGGTTCGCCAGATCCTGCGCCGAGACGGTCTCGTCGAGCGAGATGCCGATCGAGCCGTCTCCGTAGCGACGAAGGTTGATCCGCTTCGACTCGGCGGCGCGATGGATCGCGTCCGCGTCGCCCGCGACCTCGACGCGAAGCGTGTCGAAGAAGGGCTCGGGGCCGACCTTGTGCCCGGCCTTGCGAAGCGACGCGGCGAGCGCGGAGGCCATCGAGCGGATCCGGGTCGCAATCGCGGCGAGGCCTTCGGGGCCATGCCAGCATCCGTAGAGGCCGGCCATCACCGCCAACAGCACCTGCGCGGTGCAGATGTTGCTCGTCGCGCGGTCGCGCTTGATGTGCTGCTCGCGGGTCTGGATCGCCATGCGAAGCGCGGGATTGCCCTGCGCATCGCGGGAGACGCCGATGAGCCGGCCCGGCATCTTGCGGACGAGCTCCTCGCGCGTCGCGAGGTACGCCGCGTGCGGTCCGCCGAGGCCCATCGGAATGCCGAACCGCTGCGAACTGCCCACCGCGATGTCGGCGCCGAAGGTGCCCGGCGTCTCGAGCAGCGAGAGCGCGAGCGGATCCGCCGCGACCACGAAGAGCGCCTTGTGCTCGTGCAGACGATCGGCGAGGCCGCGAAGGTCGTGGATCGTGCCGTCGGTTGCGGGATGCTGGACGAGGGCGCCGCAGAGTTCACCGAGATCGCCGCGGGAGGCGAGCCCCGAGACGGGTCCGATCCGAACCTCGATGCCGAGCCCCGAAGCGCGGGTCTCGACGACCGCGATCGTCTGCGGATGGCAGTCCTCCGCGACGAAGAAGGCCTTGCGAGACGGGTTCTGCGAGAGGCACATGCTCATCGCCTCGGCGGCGGCGGTGCCCTCGTCGAGCAGGCTCGCACCCGCGACCGGCAGGCCGGTCAGCTCGCAGATCATGGTCTGGAAGTTGAGGAGCGCCTCGAGGCGTCCCTGCGCGATCTCCGCCTGGTAGGGCGTGTACTGCGTGTACCAGCCGGGATTCTCGAACACGTTGCGAAGGACCACCGGCGGCGTGATCGTGCCGTGGTAGCCCAGGCCGATGTAGCTGCGGAAGACCTCGTTCTTCGCTGCGAGCGAACGCAGCGCCGAGAGCATCTCGTGCTCTCCGCGCTCGGTGCCGGCGTCGCCGATCGCCTTCTCGAGTTCGAGCGCCCCGTTCATGCGGATCGAGGCGGGGATCGCCTCGGCCATCAGCGCATCGATGCTCGCGACGCCAAGAGCCTCGAGCATCGCCGCGGTCTCCGCGGCATCCGGCCCGAGGTGCCGCCGCGCGAAGGTGTCGAGCGGATCGAAGCCGTGCGAGGCGGCGGTCTGCGAAAGGGACGCGGAGGCCGGCGTGCCGGCGGTCGGGGTGGTCGACATGGAGCTCTCGTTCGCCGAGGGGTGCGGGTGGCGCGGTGAAGGTCCGCCAACGGGAACCGCGGAGTCTCGTGGTCCGCTCGAACGAGGGGACGGGACTCCGCGGGGGGCGAAGTATAGAAGGCGCCCCTTCGGCATCGGTTCGCCGACTCGACGGTTTCGGAGGCGGTGCGGCGTCGATTCGGCGGCGTTCGAGGCTCGGCGGAGACGGCTTCGCCGCGATGCCTACTGCCCGCCGCCCGCGCGACCCTTCCTTCTATAGTCGCCGCTCCCCGATCGAGTCCCCGTCGGAACCCCTATCCATGCCCGTTCGCAAGCCTCTCCTCCGGTGCCTCGCCGGCGCGATCGCCGCCGCCGTCGTCTTCTCCGCTCCCGCGCTTGCCCAGGATGAAGGCGGGGTGGCCGCCGCCGACCGAATCGTCGAAGGCCCGGTCAACGTCTACGGCTTCTCGCCGGAGGAGTCCTTCATCGAGGTCGATGCCACGCGGCTCTCCTTCCGCGACGCCCTCGAGTCGCTCGGTCCCGACGCGGTCGCGTGGTACCAGCATGTGATGACCCTCTCGAACCCCTACTTCGAGGGGCGGGCACCGGGATCGCCCGGCATCGAGCGGGCCGCGGACTACCTCGAGTACTGGATGCAGCGGGACGGCCTCGAGCCAGCGTTCTCGGGAAGCTACCGCCAACCGTTCATCCTGCCGTCTCGACGTCCCGAGGTGCTCTTCGCGGCGGTCTCGGCCAATGGCGAGGCGCTCGCCGAAGGCGACGACTTCAGGCTGCTGCCCAACTCGGGCGGCGGCGAGATCGAGGGACCGCTCGCCTTCGTCGGCTACGGCATCGAGGACGGTCCTGACGGCTACGACAGCTTCGCCGCGGCGGGCGACCTCGACGGCAAGGTCGTGATGGTCTTCCGTTACGAGCCGATCGGCGTCGAAGGCACGAGCCTCTGGAGCGAGCGCCGCTTCAGCCGCCATGCGGGGCTCGCCGACAAGTTCGCGGCGATCGCGAAGCGCGGCGCCGCGGCGATCCTTCTCGTCAATCCTCCCGGCGTGCGCGATGGCGCCGAGGCGCTCGAGCTTCCGCGTCGCGGCGGGCTCGGACCGCAGCTCTCGATCCCCGCGTTCATCGTCTCGCCGGAGACGGCGGCGCAGCTCCTTGAAGGCGACGGCGCCGAGGCCTCGGCGCTCGCGACGTGGCGCGAGGCCGCCGATCAGGCGAAGCCGATGCCGGCGCTCGCCGGCGGCGGCGCCTCGATCCGTGTCGCGGTCGAGATCGAGGACGGCGTCGAGACCTCGAACATCGCGGGCGTGCTTCCCGGCGCGGGCGACCTTGCCGACGAGTGGGTCGTGCTCGGCGCCCACTACGACCACATCGGGGAGACCGCCGGCGAGGACGGGGCGATCGCGGTCAATCCCGGCGCCGACGACAACGCCTCCGGCACCTCGGCGGTGCTCGTGCTTGCGGCGAAGATGCGCGCGATGGCCGAAGCGGGCGAACTGCCCGAGTCGCGGCGATCGGTCCTCTTCATCGCGTTCACCGCGGAGGAGAGCGGCCTCAACGGCTCGCGCCACTTCGTGCAGAACCCGACCGTGTCGGCGGACAAGGTCTCGGCGATGGTGAACCTCGACATGATCGGACGGCTTCGAAACGACGAGATCGTCGTGGGCGGCGTGCGAAGCGGCGATGGGCTGCTCGAGCGCATCCGTCCGCACCTCGAGGCGAGCGATCTGCTCGTGCGGGCCGATCCGAGCGGGCGCGGGCCGTCGGACCACAGCAACTTCTACGGGGCGAGCATTCCGGTGCTCTTCTTCTTCACCGGCGTCCACGAGAGCTATCACCAGCCCGGCGATCGCGGACACACCGTGAACCCCGCGGGCGCGGCAAAGGTGATGGCGCTGGTCGAGAACATCCTGCTCGATCTCGTCTCGGGCGAGAAGGTCGCCTTCGCCTCACCCGACGCGGCACCGGCGGCGTCGCCCGATCGCGGCTACGCGGGCGTGAGGCTCGGCGTGCAGCCGGGCCTTTCCGAGGGCGAAGGCGTCAAGGTCGAGGCGGTGTCGGAAGGCACGAGCGCCGCGGAGGCGGGCATCCTTGCGGGCGACGTGATCCTCTCTTGGGACGGCACGCTCCTCATGGGCGCGGGCGACATGATGTCGAAGCTCCGTTCGCACGAGCCGGGCGACGTGGCGACGCTGATCGTCGTGCGCGACGGCAAGGAGCAGGAGATCAAGGTGACGCTGAAGGCCTCCGGCGGCGCCCGGCGGGGGAACTGAGCGGAGGCGGGCCGAGCGACCCGCAACTTCAGTGCGACGCTCCGACGCGTACTCCTGATGGGCGCGTCGTCCATCGCGTCCATCAGGTCCATGCTGTCCAATACATCGCTCCGTCGAGCGTAGCGAGCGACCCGCGCGTGACGTGACCCGCGTGTTCACGAGGTGGTCCGGAGGCGAAGAGCGTGTTCGCGCGAGGGCAACCACTCTCCCGCGAGCGAAGCGGGGGAGTCGACGATCGAG
>JBMTTG010000107.1:0-9331 GCA_049449095.1 Phycisphaerales bacterium
CCTCCGCCTCGCCGGGCTGCGCGAGTTCGCGCGACGCCTCGTCCGAGAGCCAGAGGCCGATCGGAAACGGATCCCGCTCGCCGAGCGATCCATCCTCGCGAAGCGACGCCGCGACCACCGGCGCCGTCGCCATCACGCCGTCGAGCAGACGCGCCAGCCCCGGGCCGGGATGGACGTTGGCGCAATAGCCGAGCGGCAGCGAGCGGAGCGGATTCAAGCCGAGGTCACTTCGCCTGCATGGGGTTCAGGTTCGCGTGATGGACCCACTGCCAGCCGTTGGGAGTCATGACCCACACGCTCGAACGAGCGGACTTTCGCTTGGGGATCCGCTCGCCGTCAAGCGTCTCGGCGGTCTCGACGAAGTAGCAGACCACGATCGAGGCGCCCTCGCGGGTCTCGCGGAACTCCGTGAGGGTGTAGTCGCCCAGATCGAGGTTCGCGATCAGCGAGATCTCCTGCGATCGATCGCGAGTCCCGTCCTCGTGGATCGAGAGGAATCCCGGCGCGAGCATCGACTCGACGGCCTGAAGGTCCCGGCCGGCCATCGCCTTCCACATGGATCGCTCGAGCGACTCGCCGAGCGGCACGGTCGCCTGCTTCCGCTGCGGCATGGCGCTCCACGCCGCACCGGCGGCGGTCCCGAGCAGCGAAGCGGCGAGGAGGGCCTGCGAGAGCGTGCGAACGATCGGGTGGGTTGCGGCCATGACGGAGACTCCTCAGGGTTCGTGGGGAGGGCGATTCGAGGCTTCCGACGCGAGCGTCGCGTCGACCGGCGCGATGCTATCGGTGGCCGCACCTCGTCCATGCTCGGCGCGCCGAATGCGCTTCGAATCGAGTCGAAGTCCCCGCGGTAGGATCGCCCGTTCCCCATGAGCCGACTCGACTACCGCACCGCCGGCGAATCCCACGGACCCGCGATGGTCTGCCTCGTCGAGGGACTTCCGCTCGGCACGCCGTTCGATCTCGAGTTCGTGAACGCGGAACTCGTGCGCCGGCAGGGCGGCTACGGCCGCGGCGCCCGCCAGCGGATCGAGCACGACGCCGCAGAGGTGCTCGCGGGCGTTCGCGGCGGACTCGTGAACGCGGGTCCCCTCGCGATCGCGATCCGCAACCGCGACAGCCGCCTCGACGATCCGTCGAAGACGCCGCCGGTCACGCGTCCGCGACCCGGGCATGCGGACCTCGCCGGCAGCCTCAAGTTCCTCTCGCCCGATTGCCGCGACGTGATCGAGCGCTCGAGCGCCCGCGAGACCGCGGCGCGGGTCGCGGCGGGCGCCGCAGCGCGATGCCTGCTACGCGAGTTCGGCGTCGAGGCCTTCGCCTTCGTGCGCGGCGCGATCGACGCGTTCACCGACGCGCAGGCGACGCCGTCGAACTGGCGATCGCTTCGGGAAGCCCGCGATGCGAGCGAGGTCGCGGTGCCCGATGCCGCCGCGAGCGAACGCCTCGTCGAGCGCATCCGCGAGGCGAAGGAAGCGAAGGACACCGTGGGCGGCCTGATCGAGGTGCACGTCTTCGGCGTCCCGCCGGGCCTCGGCGCCTGCGGGGGCGGACCCGACCGGCTCGATGCGCGGATCGGCGCCGCGGTGCTCGGCGTGCAGGCGATCAAGAGCGTCGAGATCGGCCTCGGCGCCGAGGTCGCCCGGCGAAGAGGCTCGGAGGTCCACGATGCGATCGGCTTCGACGCGGCGCAACGCGCGTCGTCGTCGCTCGGCTTCGAGCGTCTCACCAACCACGCCGGCGGCATCGAGGGCGGCATGAGCAACGGCATGCCGATCGTCGTGACCGCGGCGATGAAGCCGATCAGCACGCTCCTGCAGGGCCTGCCGAGCGTCGACCTCGCGACCGGCGAGCCCCAGCGCTCCGCCTACGAGCGTTCGGACGTCTGCGCGGTCGCGGCGGCGAGCGTGGTCCTCGAGAACGTGGTCGCGTTCGAGGTGGCGAGGGCGTTCCGCGCGAAGTTCTCCGGCGACTCGCTCGAGGAGACCCGCGCGCAGTTCGACGCGTGGCGTTCGCGGGCGAGCGAGATCCCGCCGGCCTTCTCGACTTCCTGACCGACGTTCACGGGGATCTCGCCATGCCCGCCTACACCCGCGTCCATCGCCTGCTGCGACTCGTGCTTCTCGTGCAGACGGGAAGGCATCGCGCAAGGGAGCTCGCCGACCTTTGCGGCACGAGCACCCGCAACATCTACCGCGATCTCAAGGAGCTCGAGGGCGCCGGGCTCCCGGTCCGGTTCGATCGGCGCTCGGGCTGCTACCGGCTCGAGGCGGGATTCCATCTGCCGCCGATGCAGCTCGCGATCGAGGAGTGCCTCGCGATCTCGCTGCTCGCCGAGCAGCTCGGCGGACGTCGGCAGCTTCCCTTCCTGGCCGAGGCGATGCATGCGCTTCGCAAGATCGAGGCGCAACTGCCCGCGCCGATCCGCGAGCGGATCGAGGCCGATCGCGGAAGCCTCGAGGTCCGCACCGCCGCCGCGGAGCCGTTCGATCAGCATCGCGACGTCTACGAGAAGGTCCGCCGCGCGATCCGCGACCGCGCGGCGCTCGAGGTCGCCTACGAACCCGCAACGAGCACGACGAGCCGCGGCGAACAGCGGTTCACCCTCGAGCCCTACGCACTCTTCTTCTCGGTGCGGGCGTGGTACGTGGTGGGCCGCCGGCAGGACACCGGCGACCTGCGGTCGCTCAAGCTCAGCCGCTTCGCCTCGATCAAGGCGACCGGCAACCGCTACCGGATCCCCAAGACGTTCTCCCTCGACGGGCATCTCGGCAACGCCTGGCGGATGATCCGCGGCGGTCCGGACGCCAAGGTCGAACTTCGCTTCGACGCGGAGTTCGCCGCGACGGTCAGCGACACGATCTGGCATCGGACGCAGGAGGTCCGGCATCACGCCGACGGTTCTTGCACGCTCGAGTTCACCGTGAGCGGCCTCGACGAGATCTCCTGGTGGGTGCTCTCGATGGGACCGCATTGCGAGGTGGTCCGGCCGAAGGCGCTCGCCGATCGGGTCCGAGAACTCGCGGCGAAGACCGTCGATCGGTACGCCGCGCCGGCGAAGCGTCGCGCGAGACGCTGACCGCCCCCCTCGTCGAAGCGGACATTCCGTGACGGGACTCGCACGGCCGATGGCACCGAATCGATTTTCTTCACCAATCCGTTGCCGGGCTGGCGGCACCGCCATCGGACGACGCTCTCTTCTTGGCGGACTCTCCGCTCGCGGTGGAGGGAGTCCGACACCAAGGGCTCGCTGCGGGAACGGCCTTCTCCGGGAGGCCGTTCCCCGGCGGCCCGCGGCGCTCCGGCGACTCGACCGGGAGACTCAACCGAGCGAGGCGGGATGCCAGATCGTCTTGACCTCGGTGAACGGTGCGATCGCGTCGATCGAGGTCCAGCGTTCGGCATCCTCGAGACCGCTTCGCTCCGCCGGGAGATCGACGAAGCGCACCCGCTTCAGGCTCTCCGCGGACGCCTCGCCGATCGCGGCGGCGAGCGAGGGCTCGAGGCCGATCGCCCCGAGCGCCTGGATCTGCCGATGGCTCGCCATCGCCGGTGCGATCTCCGCCACGCCGCCGGTGAGCACGTTCGCCACGCCGGCCGGCACGTCCGACACGCCGAGGATCTCCGACATCGCGACCGCCGGCAGCGGATTGCGTTCGCTTGCGAGCGCCACGACCGTGTTGCCCGCGCAGAGGGGCGCTGCGATCGCCGTGACGAAGCCGAGCAGGCTCGGGCGAGGCGGCGCGATCGAGGCCGCGACGCCGACCGGCTCCACGGTCGCCATCACGTAGCTTGCGCTCGACACCGCGCACTGCCCGCCGAGCACGCTCGTGATCTTGTCGGTCCATCCGGCGAAGGAGACCATGCGGTCGATCGATCGCTCGACCTCGCGCCGCGCCGCCGCCGCGGTCGATCCCTCGACCGAGCGGATCGACTCGGCCAGCTCGTCCCGCCGCGACTCCATGAACTCCGCGATGCGATAGAGGATCTGCCCGCGGAGATAGGGCGTCGCATTCGCCCAGGCCTCCGACGCCTTCGCGGCCGCCTCGACCGCGTCGCGCAGATCCTTGCGGCTTGCGCGGGCGACATGCGCGATCACCACGCCGGCGGGATCCTGGATCGGTTCGCTGCGCCCCGACTCGGAGCGCGGATACGCGCCGCCGATGTAGAGCTTGCAGGTCTTGGCGACGGGAACGCGGCTCACGCGAGGTACTCCCGGAGGCCCGCCACGCCGCCTTCGCGGCCGAAGCCGCTCTCGCGGAATCCGCCGAAGGGCGCGGTCGGATCGAATCGGTTGAAGCCGTTGCACCACACGACGCCCGCCTTCGCGCGACGCGCGAACTCGAGCGCCTTCGCGCCCTTGTCGGTCCACACCCCCGCGGAGAGCCCGTAGGCGGTGTCGTTGGCCCGCGCCACCGCCTCCTCGGGCGTTCGGAAGCTCATGACCGCGAGCACCGGCCCGAAGATCTCCTCTCGCGCGATCGTCTGCGAGGGCTGCACGCCGCTGAAGAAGGTCGGGCGACACCAGTAGCCGCGCTCCGGCAGCGGCCGATCGCCGCACTCGTGGAGCGTCGCGCCTTCGTCGACGCCGCGGGCGATGTAGCCGCGGATCGTGTCGAGCTGCCGACGCGAGTTGATGGCGCCGACATCGGTGTTCTTGTCCATCGGGTCGCCGACCCGCAACGACTTCATGCGCCACGCGAGCTTCTCGACCACCTCCTCGAGCACGCTCTCCTCGACGAGCAGCCGGCTTCCGGCGCAGCAGACCTGCCCCTGGTTGAACCAGATGCCCGCGACGATCCCCTCGACCGCCTGATCGATCGCCGCGTCGGCGAAGACGACATGCGGCCCCTTGCCGCCGAGCTCGAGCGTCACCTTGCGGCGCTTCGCGGCGCAGCTCGCGGCGATCCGCTTGCCGACCTCGGTCGATCCCGTGAACGCGACCTTGTCGACGCCGGCATGCTCGACGAGGAGGCGACCGGCCTCCGGGCCGCCGGTCACGATGTTGACGACGCCCGGCGGCATCCCCGCCTCCTCGAGGATCTCCGCGAGTCGAAGCGCCGTGAGGGGCGTCGTCTCCGCGGGCTTGAGGATGCACGTGTTCCCGCAGGCGAGCGCCGGCGCCAGCTTCCACGCGGCCATCAGCAGCGGGAAGTTCCACGGAATGACCTGGGCGCACACGCCGATCGGCGCCGGATCGCGACCCGGCGCCGCGTAGGCGAGCTTGTCGCACCAGCCCGCGTGATGGAAGAAGTGCTGCGCGACGAGCGGCACGTCGAAGTCGCGGCTCTCCTTGATCGGCTTGCCGCCGTCGAGGGTCTCGAGCACCGCGAGCTCGCGGGCACGGTCCTGGATCCGTCGCGCGACGCGATAGAGAAGCTTCGCCCGCTCGATCGGCGCCGTGCGGCTCCACTCCTTGAAGGCCCGTCGCGCCGCCTCGACGGCGCGATCGATGTCCGCCTCGCCGGCATCGGCGACCTGCGCGAGCGTCGCTTCGGTCGCGGGATTCACCGTCTCGAAGGTCCGTCCGTCGGCGGCCGGGGCGAAGGCGCCATCGATGTAGAGGCGAACCTCCGGATCGAGGCGCACCTTCACGGTCTCGGGCGCCGGGCTCAGGTCCCAGTCGGCGATCGGGGCGCGTTCGGGCGTCGGCGAGGACATCGGGACTCGAAGGGTACCGGTCGATCGCCTCGCGCGGGCAGTCCGCGCCGCCCTGCGATCGAAACCGATCGCCCGCGGCACCGAAGCCGTCGCCATGGTCACCATCCATCGACTCGCCCTGCTCGCGGCGGCCGCCGTCGCCCCGCTGCTTCCCTCCTGCGCCCTCTTCGGGATCCCCGGCGACGGCGAGGATCAGGGCGCGGTCCGCACGCCCCAACTCGTCACCCGAGTCGGAGGCGATCGCGAAGCCTCGATCGAGATCGTGAACGGGCAGTACCGGGTCGGGCGAAGCCTCGTCGAGGCCCCGTTGCCCGAGGGCTACCCGGAGCCGACGCCGCCGGGCGCCATCGATCTCAAGCGGTATCCCTCGGTGCGCCGGGCCGAACTCTCGCGGACCGGCAGCCCCGACGGCGGCATGAACAGCGGCTTCTGGCCGCTCTTCAACCACATCAAGGATCGCGACATCGCGATGACCAGCCCGGTCGAGATGGACTACGAGGGCATGCCGCTCGACGGCAAGGGTCGCCCCGAGCGCTGGACGATGTCGTTTCTCTACCGCACCGCCGACCTCGGACCGACCGGCGATGCGGGCAAGGTGGTCGTGGTCGACACCGAGGCGATGACCGTGCTCTCGATCGGGCTCAACGGCTCGTATGGGCTCGATCGGGTCAAGGAGGGCATGGCGAAGCTCGAGGCGTGGCTGACCGAGCATCCCGAGTGGATCGCCGAGGGAAGCCCGCGGGCCTTCTACTACAACGGTCCGTACGTCCAGGGCCGCCGCAAGTGGTCGGAGATCCAGGTCCCGGTTCGCCGGGCCGATGGTGAGGCCGACTGGCCCGCGGAGGTGGAGAACGCCTCGACGGCGGAAGTCGGCGAAACCTCGATCGCCGCGAAGACCGACCCGGTAGATTGACCCCTTCGCCGCAACCGCCCGCGGCGAGGAGGAGCCCCTCGATGAGCGACGCCGCGACCCCCGCCCCCGCCGGACCTTCGGTCCTCGCGATCGACATCGGGGGCAGCCACGTCAAGATTCGTATCCCATCCGATACGGAACGGCGTCGCTTCCCCTCTGGCCCCACCCTCACCCCGCAGGCGATGGTCGAAGGGGTGCTGAAGTTGGCCGAGGGCTGGTCCTACGACTGCGTGTCGGTTGGGCTGCCGGCGCCGATCCTCGATTCCTCGGTCCTCCGCGAACCCGCGAACCTCGGGCCGGGCTGGGTCGGCTTCGACTACGCGGGCGCGTTCGGCAAGCCGACCAAGCTCGTCAACGACGCGGCGATGCAGGCCGTCGGCAGCTACGTCGGCGGCCGGATGCTCTTCCTCGGCCTGGGCACGGGTCTTGGAAGCTGCATGGTCGACCGGTTCCTGGTCCAGCCGATGGAACTCGCCCACGCCCCCTACCGCCGCGGCAAGTCCTACGAGGACTACGTCGGCGAGCGGAGCCTCGCCAAGCGCGGCAAGAGCAAGTGGCGGAAGAGCGTCGAGGACGTCGTCTCGATCCTGCGGGCGGCGCTGCTTCCCGACTACGTGGTGCTCGGCGGCGGCAACGCGCGGCTTCTCAAGTCGATGCCCGAGGGCTGCGTGCAGGGCGACAACGCGAACGCCTTCGAGGGCGGCTTCCGCCTCTGGCAGGAGGCGTGGAAGGCCTCGTTGCCGACCCGCTTCGAGGTTCCCAAGTCGGACGCTCCCGCCTCCGCGAGCTGAAGGTCGGCGCGTGGTCGGTCGCGTCGCGGATCGTGCGACGCCGGACCTACGCCGTCGACACGTCCCACATCGCGACGTAGCGGCCGCCGTGCGCGGCCTTGAGCACCTGCCGCAGCAGATCGTCGAGCAGGCTCGACGCGCCAATCCGGAAGAGCGTCGGCGTGAACCACTCCATGCCGAGGGTCTCGCGCAGCATGACGAGGTAGTGCAGCGCCTGCTTCGCGGTGCGGATGCCGCCGGCGGGCTTGAGCCCGATGCGTGGCCCGCCGCAACGCCGCGCGTCGCGGATCGCCTCCATCATCACGAGCGCGACCGGCATCGTCGAAGCGGGACTCACCTTGCCGGTCGAGGTCTTGATGAAGATCTCGCCGTCGGCAGGCGTCGGAAGGCCCGGCGCGGTGCAGGCGGCTTCGATCGCGAGATCGCTTGCGCGGCGCACGAGGTCGAGCGTCTCGAGTTCGCCGGTCTCGAGGATGATCTTGAGATGCGCATCGCCGCAGGCGGCGCGGGTCTCGGCGATCTCCTCGCGCACCGCCTGCTCGCGTCCGGCAAGCAGCAGGCCGCGGGAGATGACCATGTCGATCTCGTCGGCGCCATCGGCGACCGCGCGGCGGACCTCTTCGAGCCGCGTCGCGAGCGGCGCCTGCCCGCTCGGAAACGCCGTCGCCACCGAGGCGACCTTGATCGATGTTCCCGCGAGGCACTCCCGCGCCACCGGCACGAGGCTCGGATAGACGCACACCGCGGCGACCGAAGGCACCGGCTCGACGCCTTCCGGAAGCGGAGCGGGCCACGGGCGCAGCGCCTTGCGGCAGAGCGCCCGCACCTTCTCGGGGCTGTCCTTCCCTTCGAGCGTCGTCAGGTCGAGCATCGAGATCGCGAGCCGCAGGCCCCGCGACTTCGCCGGCTCCTTGATCGACCGCTTCGTGAAGGAGGCGGCTCGTGCCGCCGCCATCGTCGCGTCGACGGGATGCACCGCGATCGACATCGGCTCAGCCGCCTCGCCCGGCGGTGAAGAGGGTCGGCAGATGCACACCCGCGCGGAAGACGATGCGGCGATCGGCGGTGCTCGGGATCTCGTAGACGTAGAGGATCTCGTCGCGACCGTCGATCAGGTAGAGGACCTCCTGCACCTGGCCTTCGGCGTCGACGCCCGCCTTCGCGGTGACCATGTTGAATCCGGCGCCACCCGCGACGGCCTGATCGGCGTGGGCGGCTCCGTCGGGCGAGCGGCCCGCCTCGACGAGCACCAGCGCCGCGATCACGAACGCGGAGGCCCACAGCGGAATCTCGACTCGTCCGGACTTCGACATGGCGTTCGTTGGGAAGCGACTCCGAAAGTCAGTTGCGGCCGCGCGTCGAAGCGACCGAGTCCGACGCGAGGCTCCGGAAACCGAGGCCCACGAGCTCGCCTCGCTCGCGGCTCCAGGAGACCGCGACGAGCTCCTCGTGCACCTGATCGAGGATCCAGACGACCTGAGGCTTCGCGCCCGCGACCTCGCCGGCCAGCATCAGGTACTCGCCGCGCGGACGCCCTTGGGCATCGGCCTGCGGCGCCAAGCGCATCGCGCCGAGCACCGCCAACAGCGCCGCATTGACGGCCAGCAGCATCTTGACGCCGGAACGTCGCCTCGCGTTGTGGCGCTCCCGAGGACGCATCAGACGTCCTGATGCGAGCGCTTGGATGGATAGAGGCTGATCGCGATCACGATGCCGCCAAGCACCGCGAGCACCGCGTAGCCGATGATCGGGTTGTAGGTGCCGTCCTTGCTCGGCTGCGGCGGGGCGAGCTGGGCCAGCGCCGTCGAGGCGGTGGCGGCGAGGGCGAGGGCGGCACAGGTCGCGCGGGCGGTGAGGGTGCGAAGCATCTCGGAAGGGTACGGGCAGCGCCGGGCGGCGGCAATGGTCGAGGCCCCGCGACATGCCGACTCGTTCGCAGAGAGGACCCGCCGGCGCCAGACGCGAC
>JBMTTG010000108.1:0-9244 GCA_049449095.1 Phycisphaerales bacterium
GACCGCCCACGAGTCGATGCCGATCGACGCGATCGGATCGCCTTCCCGCGCCGCGGCGCGAAGCCCTTCCAGAACACCGTCCCAGATCGCCTCGATCGGCCACGTCCATCCGGCGGCCTGTCCGCGCTTCGACTCGACGGGGCCGTTCGCGAATCGATGCAGTTCGCGGACGGCGCTCACGCGGTCGGACTCGACCACCACCTCGATCACCCGTCCCGACGACGCGCCGAGGTCGATCGCGACATGCCGGCTCGCCGATCGGCCCTGCGACGAGGCGCTCACGCGTACGAGCCTCCGCCGGAGGACTTGCGCGGCCGTCTCGCAGCGGCCGCTCGCTCGAGATAGCCGCTCGCGCGGCAGGCCTCGAGCGGATCACCCGACAGTCCCTGTTCGGCCCGCCACGCCGCAAGCATGCTGCGCACGTCGGTCGCAAAGGCGTCCTTGAGGCACTCCTCGGCGCCGACGATGTCGCCTCGCGCCTGCGCCGCATCGAGCGAATCGAGATCGACGAGCGCGGCCTTCAGGAAGAGCTCCTGCACCGTGCACACCGTCTGCACCATCGCCTCGACCTTCGGCTTCACGTTGTGGGACTGGTCGATCATGAAGGCGATCGGCGGCGCGGCGTCTCCCGCCTTCGCCGCATCGCGCTCGAAGCGCACGATCTCGAGGAAGATGCGGAACGCCCGATACGGATCGATCGAGCCGGTGGTGAGGTCGTCGTCGGCGTAGTGGCGGTCGTTGAAGTGGAAGCCGCCAAGCATGCCCTCGTCGAGCAGGAACGCGACGATCTGCTCGACGTTCTGCCCTGGCAGATGATGGCCGGTGTCGACGAGCACCTTCGCCCGCGGACCGGCCTTCTGCGCATGCAGGCACGCCATGCCCCAGTCGGCGAGATCGGTGAAGTAGAAGGCCGGCTCGAAGGGCTTGTACTCCAGAAGCATCGACATCGATTCGGGCATCGCGTCGTGGACCTCGCGAAGCCCCTCCTCGAAGCGACGCTTGCGTCGTCGCACGCAGCCCTGCCCGGGATAGTTGACCCCGTCGGCGAACCAGAGCGAGAGGCAGTCCGAGCCGACTTCTCCCGCGATCGCGATCGACTCGAGCAGATGGTCGATCGCGCGGCGCCGCACCGCCGGGTCCTCGCTCGCGAGCGAACCGCCGCGGTAGCACTGGTCCTGGAAGACGTTGGGGTTGATCGCCCCGACCCGAAGCCCCCGCTCGCGGGCCATCGCGGCGAGGGTTCGCGCGCCGTCGGCGACCCGATCGGTTCCGCAGCCGGGCACGTCCCACAGGACATGGATCGCGACCGCCGGGCAGCATCCGGTCAGGCGATGGACCTCGGCCGCGTCGTCGAGCTTGTCCTCGGTCGAGAGCGCCGCGGCGTCCTGCAGGAACTTCCCGAAGCGGGTGCCGGTGTCGGCGAAGCCCCATGAGGGCAGTTCGACCTCGAGGCTCGCGAGCCGCGCGAGGGCGCGCTCTCGACGC
Source organism: Phycisphaerales bacterium (assembly GCA_049449095.1). Classification (GTDB taxonomy): domain Bacteria; phylum Planctomycetota; class Phycisphaerae; order Phycisphaerales; family SM1A02; genus VGXO01. Next base: position 1,486 of record JBMTTG010000108.1, read on the forward strand.
GCCGGGTGCACCTCGAACCGCGGAGTGTTTCCGGAAACATCAGCCATCGACGAAGCCTACCGCCGCGAGGCGCTCGGTTGAAGCGGCTCGCTCGCGGCACGGCTGAATCGGCTCGAATCTGATTCGAATCAGCCGCGGCGGCGACGGGATGAAAGACCGGCCATCGCGAGCAGTGCGATCGCGCCGGGCGCCGGAACCGCGGTGAAGGAGAGGTTGTCGATGTAGGTGGTGCCGGAGAACGCGCCCGTCATATCGCGGAAGACGAGGCCGAACGAGGTGATCGGCGCGTCGAAGGACCCGATTGGAAGATTGCTGAACTGGAAGCCGTTGACCGCGGCGGCCTGGCCGCCCGTGCCATCGCCGTAGAACTGGATCTCCCACTCGACGTGGATCCACTCTCCGAGGGTGTAGGGCGAATTCGCCTGCGCGAACGGCGATCCCAGGGTGGCGTTGATGAGCGAGGGTCCGTTCCCATAGCCTTCGTCACCGATCGCGATGACCGCCTGCCGATTTCCATTGGCGTCGTAGGCGACGACTTCGAAGTACGAATCGATCGCGGTCGCGTCGCGGCGGATGTCGAGATTGATGCACCACTGGGTCGCGGTGAAGGAGAGGTTCGGGTTGAAGACGATGCCCGCCTCGACGCTGCCGTAGTTGGGCGTGCCCGACCCGATCAGCGAGGGATCGAACATGAGCGAGTTCGGTGCCGAGACCGAGGTCGCATCGGTCACCGCGACGCCGGCGGGCAGGGTCCCCGAGAGCGGCGTCCAGAAGGGGCTCGAATAGGGCCCCAGCGGCAGCGCGTCGAAGTTCTCCGACCACGTGAACCCGGCGATGGACGGCGTCGCCGCCGCGAGCGTCAGCAGCGCGGCCATCCCTCGATGCACGGACATGAGTCGCCTCTCCCTCTTTGGCGGTCCGGAGATCGGACCAGTTCGAACACTCGCCCAACTCGGCCCCGACCGCGGCGGCACATCCGCACAGCCGGCGAGGGACGCCGGAGTGTGGCACAGGAACGGTCGCAGGCAAGGGGAAGTCCTCGCCAAGCCCGTCGGGCAATCCGCTTGACCAGCAAGGACGGGCAAACATACTATGCCACACATACCACTCTGCGAATGACGTTGGCTCCCTTCCGTCTCCTCTCTCCTTTCTCCTCTCTCCTCTTCTTCCCCTCCGTCTCCCCTCTTCCTTCCTCGCTTCAGGCGCAGCCCGGAGCGGACCACATCACACGGAGGTCGCTCGCTCCGCTCGGCGGGCGGTCACTTGGACGGGATGGACTGAATGGACGGGATGGACCCGGAAGGCGAAGCGCTGCACTTGTCGCGGGAGGCCTGACCGACGTTCGTCTCCTCTTCTCCTCCTCTCCTCTCCTCTTCTCCTCTTCTCCTCTTCTTCCCCCCATGCCCCTCGACCGCGAACTCATGCGTGGCGCCGGACCGGTCGCCGTCCTCAAGCTCCTCGAACGCCGCGAGATGTACGGCTACGAACTCGTCGAGGCCCTCGAAGCCCGCACCGAGGGCGTGCTCGCGATGGGGCAGTCGACGCTCTATCCGATGCTCTACAACCTCGAGGCGAAGGGGCTGGTCGCGAGCCGCTGGGACGAGAGCGGTCCGCGCGGCCGCAAGTACTACCGCCTCACCGCCACCGGCAAGCAGCGCCTCGCCGTCGACAGCGCCCAGTGGAAGGCCGTGACCGCGGCGATGAAGCAACTCGGCATCGTCGGTCGCCTGGCGATCGCGCCGCAACCGCAGTTCGGCTGCGTGCAGGGACTCGCGCTGGCGAGCCTCTCTCGATGACCCGCGATCCGCATGCCTCCGCGGGCGCGGATCCCGCCCACGCCGACACCGAACTGCCGCCGCCGCTTGCCTCGCTGGTTCGCGAGGTCGTGCGCCGCACCCGGCTCCGCCGAAGCGAGCGCGAGGAGATCGCGGCCGAACTCGTCGCCCACTTCCGAGACGGACTGGCGAGCGGACGCAGCACCGAGGAACTCGCTCTGGCCTTCGGCGATCCCAAGGCTTCCGCACGGGAGCTTCGGCATGGCGCGATCGCGAAGCGCAGTGCGCTCGATCGCGGCCTGCGGCGCACGCTGCAGATCGTCGGTCTCGGCACCGTCGCCGTCGTGCTCGGCTACGCAGCGCTCGCGATCCATGTCGCGCGGCTGCGGCCCACGATCTCCTTCGATCCGATCGCGACCTATCAGGCACTGCTTCCGGCGACCGACGAGCCGGCCTGGCCGGCCTACCTCGAGGCCCTCGCCTGGGTCCAGTCCGATGCGCGCCTCGGCACCGCCGGCAACCCCTTCGACTCGCGCGAGCATCGTGACCTCTTTGTCGACGCTCTCGATCGCTACGGCGCGAACGAGCCCGGCGCTGCGACGATCGTCGCCCGTGACCTCGACGGCGAGGCGATCGAGCCGATCGATCTTGCGGCGATCCTCGCGGCCCATGCCGACGAGCTTGCCTTGCTGCGCGAAGCCGCCGCCATGCCGGTGCTGGGTCGCCAAGTCAACGTCTCGCCCTCGCAGGCGATCGCCGCCGAGCAGGCGTACTTCGGCACCACCTCCACCGGGCCGGAGCCCGATGCCGGCTTCACCGACATGCTGATCGGCGTGCTGCTGCCGCAGCTCGCGGAGTTCCGGCACGCGGCACGCCTGCTCATCGCCGATGCCCGCCTTGCCGAGGAGCAGGGCAACTTCGCGCGAGCCGCCGCGGACCTCGCCGCCATCTTCGGCATCGCCCGCCACGCGGAGGAGAACCGCACCCTCATCGGGCAACTGGTCGCCGCGGCGATGCGGGTCACGGCCAGCCGCGCGATCGTCTCCATGCTCGAGCGAAGCGGCACCGCGTTCGACGACGACTCCCTCCGCGAACTCGCCGACGCAGTCGCTTCGGTGCCGGCCGACTCGTTGCGTCTCGACATGGCGGGCGAGCGGCTGATGTTCGAGGATGTGGTGCAGCGGATGTACTCCGACGACGGCGACGGCGACGGCGTGTTCATTCCCTGGGCTTTCGCGGAGTTCACGCCGCTGATCACCGGGACCTCCCGCGGACCCGACGAGAACCTCGCGCCGATCGCCCTGGCGGTCGGGCCACTCGCCTATCTCGCCCCAAGCCGACGCGAGACGATCGAGCAGCACGGGCGATGGATGACGGCGATCGAGGAGGATTCGCATCGGCCATGGTGGGACGATCGCCGCACCGTCGATCGCGTCGAGCAGGAGGTTCTCTTCCCACGCGGCGGAGCGCGTTCCCTCACCGGCGGCAACCTGCTGCTGGGGCTGCTGCTGCCCGCGGTGGGCAAGGCCGGCGACAACCTCGCCGCGCAGCGGTTCGATCTCGACGGCGCCGCGATCGCGATCGCCCTGGCTCGATTCCATCGAGCTCGTGGTGCATGGCCCGATTCGCTCGAGGCGCTCGTCCCGGAGTTCCTGCCAACGCTTCCGCTCGATCCGGAGACGGCACTGCCTTATCGCTACGAACGGCGCGCCACGGGCCCGATGGTCTGGTCGACCGGTCCCGACGGGATCGACGACGGCGGCACCTGGTTCCGTCGCACGCAAGGCTTCTCGCCCGACGCCGATCGCGCGGCACCGCAGTGCCGATTCCCGACCTCGCCGAGTCGTTCACCCACCGCTCGCACCGCGGTGCTGCGGCATCACGAGCGCACCGGATCCTGGCCCGCGTCGTTCGACACGCTCTCTGCCGACGATCGCGCGGGCGTTCCGCCGGGCGGCTTCGACGGTGTCGAGTACGCGCTCGAACGCGACGTCCCGATCCTGCGTCGCGCCGCCGACGACGACGCGCCGTCCACGCGGCATCCGGCGCCAGGCGAAGCACCGCAGGGCGATCGCATCCTCGTCGAATGGGGCCTCGGGACCTTCGCGGAACTTCCCGCCGGCGATCGCGGCGCCTGAGTCAGACCATCGCCGCGCGCAGGGCCTTCTTGTCCATCTTGCCGGTCCCGGTCAGCGGGATCTTCCGGAAGACGAGGTCGTCCGGAAGCTGCCACGCCGGAAGCGTCGCGGCGAGCCGTTCGCGCAGCGTCGCGAGATCGAGCGAGGCGCCCTCGGCCAGTTCGACCACCGCGATCGGCCGCTCCTCCCACTTGGGATCGGGACGCGCGATCACCGCGACGAGCGCCACCTCCGGCATCGCCCCGATGAGCCGCTCGAGCGCGAGCGAACTGATCCACTCGCCGCCCGACTTGATGAGGTCCTTCTCGCGATCGCGGATGGTCACCCGTCCCCGATCGTCGATCGTCGCGACGTCGCCGGTGGGCATCCAGCCTCCGGCCAGCGTCGAGGCGTCCTCCGCCGCGAAGCCGCCCCGCACGGTCGGACCGCGCACGACGAGCGTGCCGACGCTTTGGTCGTCGTGCGGCACGGGCTGCCCGCGCTCGTCGAGCACCTCGACTTCGAGGATCGGCAGCGGCCGCCCGGCCTTGAGCGCCATCTTGCGTCGCTGCGTGGGCTCGAGGGCGAGCTCTTCGGCGGTCACCGCGTGGCGGCCCATCGTGCCGACGGGGTTGATCTCGGTCATGCCCCAGCTGTGGATGAGTTCGGCGCCGTACTGCCGATCGAAGAACTCGATCAGTTCGAGGTTCGGCGCGCCGCCGCCGCAGACCACGCGGCGCAGGTGACGGATGTTCCACCGCGCGGGCTCGTGCCGCGCGGCCTGCATCAGGCCCGACCACACCGTCGGCACGCCGATCGCGAGCGAGACCTTCTCCGCCTCGATCGTCGAGAGGAGATCCTGCGGCGTCGATCGGCGATGCGGCAGGACGATCGACGCCCCGAGCATGCCCACCGCGTACGGAAGACCCCACGAGACGGCATGAAAGATCGGCACCACCGCCAGCGCGACGTCGGTGCCGGAGAGGTTCATGGTGTCGGTGAGGGCGAGCCCGAGCGTGTGCAGGTACGACGAGCGGTGCGTGTAGACGATCTCCTTCGGATGCCCGGTGGTGCCGCTCGTGAAGCACACCGCCATTGGGGTGTCCTCGTCGAGATCGGGCCACGCGAAGTGGTCGGGCCCCGTGCCGAGGAAGCCTTCCCACGAATCCGCCGGCGGATCGGCGCTCGCCTTGGCGGGATCGCCGCAGCGGATCCAGCGTTCGACCGACGGAAGGCGCTCGCGAAGCGCGGCGAGGCGTTCGTCGAACTCGCCGTCGTAGAAGACGATGCGGTCCCTCGCCGCGCGGATCGTCCACTCGAGATCGGCGTCCGGAAGCCGCGGGTTCGCCGGATGGAGCGCTGCCCCGAGGCAGGGCACCGCGAAGGCGAGTTCGAGATGGCGATGCTCGTTCCAGAGAAGCGTGCCCACGCGATCGCCCGGTGCGATGCCCGCACGCCGCAGGCTCGCGGCGAGATGGCCCACGCGATCGCGGATCTCCGGCCAGGTGTGGCGCACCGTGCCCGAGGGGAAGGTGCTGACCACGCCGGACTCCGGCGCGATCGCCGCGCCGCGAAAGACGAGCGAGCGGAGAAGCAGTGGATGGGGTCGACCTTGCACGAGGCGAGCATACGGCGCGATCTCGCGTGCTTCGAGAGTTCGGAGAAAGGTCGCGGAGTCTCGCGGGGATGCACGCGACCCAAGGGCGAACCGTGGCGAGATGCCCGCTCGCGGCCGGAGCGGCTCTCGAGGGCGTCGGAACCGATGACCCGGTGTCGACCCCTCGCGTAGCCCCGATTGGTGTCCGCCCCCACCGCCCGTCTCGCTCGCGGTGTTCGCGATCCGTGCGTTCCCTCGCGTCGTCGCCTCGCGACGTGCGCGGGCGGGATCGCCATCGCGCGAAGGACGGCCCAAGCGGGCGGATGTGGCGCGATGCTCGAAAGGCGGGGAACGGTCGCTTCCGGCGAGCGGGTCACCCGAGGACCGAACCCGCTGACCAGCCCTCGAGGCCGTCCTCCGAGACGCTTTCTGCCCTCCTGAGTCCCTTCGTCGTGGGCTGCCCCACTTAGAATTCTCGGCTCCGCCCAACTCGACAGGTGATCCGCCATCGACAGCCACACCGATCTTCGCGACGACACGCCCCGCAGCTACGACGATCTCGTCGCGACCGCCGCCGACTGCATCGAGCAGATCGCCCCGGACGCGCTCGCAGCGCAGCTGGCGGCGGGGCTCGACGGCCCGCTCGTCGATGTCCGCGAGCGCGAGGAGCTTCCCGCAGGGACGATTCCCGGTTCGATCCACCTGCCGCGCGGGCTGCTCGAACGGGAGATCCCCTTCATCGCGAGCGATCGCGAAGCGCCGGTCTATCTCTACTGCGAGAGCGGCAAGCGCGGCACGCTCGCGGCGGAGACCCTTCGCCGCATGGGCTATCGCCGACCGGTCAACCTCGCCGGCGGCATCGAGGCGTGGTCGGCGAGCGGACAGAAGGTCGATCGCTTCGCGGCGACCCGCGATCGGCCGGGCGTCGCCCGCGACTTCGGCCCGCTCGATCCGCAGGACTGGACGAGCATCCGCGCCGACTTTCCGATCACCGGCTACCGCTGCTCGAGCGGCGGCACCACGCGAAGCCTCGCGTATCTCGACCACGCCGCGACCACGCATCCCTGCGCGACGATCCTGAGGATCCACACCGAGTTCCTCGAGCAGGAGTACGCGAACGTCCATCGCGCGGGCTACGCGTTGGCTCGCTCGGCGACGCTCCGCTTCGAGCGGTGCTTCGAGGTCTGCGCCGAGTTCGTCGGCGGCAATCTCGATCGCGACTGCGTGGTCTTCACCGCCAACACCACCGCCGGCTGCGACCTCGTCGCCCACGTGATGGCGCCGCGGGAGGGCGCGGTGCTCGTCACCGGGATGGAGCACCACTCCAACGACCTGCCGCATCGCCGCCGCGGCGGCGTGCTTCGCGCCGAGGTCGATGCGACCGGCCGGCTCGAGTACGGACACGTCGAGGAGCTGCTCAAGGCCAACCGTGTGAAGCTGCTCGCGGTGACCGGCGCCGCGAACCTCTCCGGCTGGACGCCCGACCTCGACCTGCTCGCGCGGCTCGCCCACGAGCACGGGGCGCTGATCTGCGTCGATGCCGCGCAGCTCCTCGCCCACAAGAAGCTCGACGTGAAGAGCCCCGACGATCCGGCCCACGTCGACTTCGTCGTCGCCGCCGGGCACAAGATGTACGCACCGTTCGGCGCGGGCTTCGTCTACGGTCCCCGCAAGGTGATGGATGCCGCGGAGCCATGGATCCCCGGCGGCGGCACCGCGAGCGACGTCGGCGACGAGGAGGTCGTGTATCTGCCGAGCCCCGACCGCCATCAGGGCGGCACGCCCAACGTCGCGGGCATCGTCGCGCTCGCGGCGATGGCGGAGCTCCTCATGCGGATCGGCATGGACCGCGTGCGCGAGCATGAGATGGCGCTCCTGCGGCGGACGATCGACCGCCTGAAGGCGATCGACGGCGTCACCTTGTACGGGCCGCCGAACCTCGACGAGCGCGTCGCCATCCTGCCCTTCAACATCGAAGGGGTCGACGACATGCTCGCGGCCGCGATCCTCGGCGAGGAGGGCGGCGTCGCGGTGCGGAACGGACGCTTCTGCGCCCATCCGCACGCGAGGCGGATCTTCGGCGAAGGACGAAGCGGTGCCGTGCGGGCGTCGATCGGCCTCTTCAACGTCGAGGAGGAGCTCGACCGGCTCGTCGAGATGGTGGCCCGCATCCGCCGCGGAAAGTGGACCCGCAGCTACGAGATGAAGCAGGGACAGATGTCGGCCCAGCTTGGCGGACGCTGCGCGGACAAGTGGATGCAGGCGAGCCC
>JBMTTG010000109.1:0-9242 GCA_049449095.1 Phycisphaerales bacterium
CGCGAGGGACACCCCTCCCCCGCACGTCGCCACGCGACGACGCGAGGGAGGTGGGGGTGGTCGAAGTCGGAAGGCGAACGGGGCAACTTCTGGTTCGCGCGAACGTCACCTTCCGTCGAAGCACCACCCCTCCGCCTCGCTGCGCTCGGCACCTCCCCTGAACGGCTTCGCGTTCAGGGGAGGAGTTGGTCGAGCGTGCGAACGCGCTGGTCGCACCTCGCTTCCGCGGACAGACATGGCGAGAACTCGATCACGCTTTGGACGAAACTCCTCCTCGGCGGAGCGAAGCGACGCCGGGGAGGTGGATCGCGAGCGCAGCGAGCGAGACGGAGGGGCCGCCCGAAGTCGGAAGGCGATCGCCGCGCCTTGACCGCTTACCCCCCCACCAACCGCTCCACCGATCGCCTCCGCTCGTCGGCGAGCCGCATGTGCGTCGGCGGGTTGCGCTCCGCCTCCGCCACCAGCGCCGCGAGCGCGTCGAAGTCGATCGGCTTCGACGAGACCGCGCGGCGGATCTCGAGCGACGCCCTCTTGTTCTCCTGAAGCATCTCCCGCATCCACGCCGCCACCGCCGCGGCGTCGGAGGCGAGCCACGCCTCGGCGCGAGCCAACGCCTCGAGATCGCCGGCCTGCTGACGTTCCGCAATCCACGCCGCCACCCGCGCCCCGGCAGGCTGATCCTCGTCGTCGACGAGGGGCTGATGGGGGTGCGCATCCCAGATCGCGGCGAAGACGCACCATCCTTGCGCGGGGCCCAGGATCGACGCGGCCGCCTCCGCGGCGCGGACCTGCACGGCTCCGCACTGCTGCCAAGCCTCCATCGTCGGCAGAAGCTGCGCCGCCATCGCGAGGGCCACGAGCACCTGCGGATCGAGACGCTCCCGCTCGCCGGCCTGCTGCTTCGCCAGCGCCCACGCCTGCGCGTCGAGGGCCACCCGATTCGCGTCGGCGGCGGTCGAGAGGTTCGCGCGGCGAAGCGTCGCGAACAGCCGCATCCGTTCCCGCCGATAGTCGGCGAGCACGCGATCGAGCGACTCCCGCGCGGCGGGGTCGAGCGGACCGGCCAGCGACGCGCAGCCGCGAATCGTCCGCTCGAGGTCGAGCGTCTCGAAGCGCGGCCCGAAGACCGAGGTCGCTCCGACCCAGAATCGCTCCGCCCGCAGCGACTCGGCCCGATCGATCACGGGCCGAACCAACGGCTCGCACGACTCGCGCATGGCGGCGAACGCGGCCGCTTCGATCGCCCACAGCGACTCGAGCGACTCGAACATCTCCCGGCCCACCGTCTCGCTCATGCCGCCGGACGCGGCGATCTCGCGACGAACGACTTCGACGAGCGCCGGACGCCCGAGCCGGAACCACTCGGCCCGCTGCTCCGCGAGCGATGCGATCGCCGCGGCCCGCGCGTCGCCGGGAAGCAGCTCGGCGATCGCCCCGCCAGTGCCGAACTCGCTCGACGCCGCGAGGAGATGCTCGTCGAGCTCCGACTCGGCGAGCGCGGCGGGGATCGTGCCCTCGACGATCCGCTCGGCCATCATCGCGGCCCGATCGTTCGGCAAGCTCGAAGGCGTCTGCGCGACGCACTCCGCCACCGGAAGGGACGGAAGCAAGGCGACGATCAAGACGGCGATCGAAGGGCGCGTTCGGAGCATCGGCGTAGTCTGACCTTGCCGCGGCGTTGAACAAGTCGGCGATCCCGTGGCGGGAAGTCCGCCGCCCGCCTTGTGACCCCTTCTCGCCACCGATACCCTCCGCCCCGCATGCGGTCGCTTCCCCCTCACGCCTTGGGACGCCCCGGCGCCCCGTCGGGCGACTTGGGGCGATCGCATGGGGGGCTCCGTCGCCATCGGGGGCTTCCCACGAGCGCCGCAAGCCGGTTCCTTGGTCAATGGCTCCTCGCCGGGCTGCTCGCCTGCCTCTCTCTGGCGGCGGCTCCGCAGGTCGCGTTCAGCCAGGACTTCGGCGATCTCGAGAACGAGTCGCTCCGCGACCGCCCCATCGGCGAGGTTCGGATCGAAGGCCTCTCCCGCATCCAGCGGCAGGAGGTGCTCAACAACATCCGCGTCGCGGCGGGCCAGCCCTACGACCCCCGCACCATCCGCGACGACGTGGCGACCCTCTACCGGCTCGGCCACTTCGCGTCGGTGAACGCCGCGGCGGAGATCCTGCCCGACGGCACGGTGCGGGTGACCTACCGGCTCGTCGAGCAGGCCCTCATCCTCGACCTGCAGGTCGTGGGCAACAAGCTCATCTCCGACCAGGAGCTCCGCTCGGCCATTCCTCTCTATGCAGGCGGCCCCCGCGACGACTTCCTGCTCGAGCAGGCGGTCTTCCGCATCAAGGAGCTCTACAAGAAGAAGGGTCACTACCTCGTCGAGGTGACCGTCGACGAAAGCCGGCTCCGCGACACCGGCATCCTCATCCTGCGGATCATCGAGGGACCGCGGGTCAAGATCCAGGAGATCGAGTTCGTCGGCAACGAGGCGATCCCCGCCCGCAGGCTGTCGGCGCAGATCAAGACCTCCGAGAGCTTCTTCATCTTCAACAAGGGCCTGCTCGACCCCGAGATCCTGATCGACGACGCCGCGAAGATCGACCGCTACTACCGCGACCTCGGCTACGTCGACGTCCGCACCGACTGGCGGGTGCAGCTGAGCCCCGATCAGCGCGAGGCGAAGGTCACCTTCGTCATCTCCGAAGGCCGCCGCTACCGGCTTCGCAACGTCATGGTGCAGGGCTTCGGCGCGGGCGGGCCGAGCGAGCTGGAGGTCTTCTCGCCCACGCAGATCGAGTCGCTCATCGAACTGCAGCCCGGCGAGGTCTTCCGCACCGTGCAGGTGCGGCGGTCCGTCGAGACGGTCCGCAACGCGTATCTCGCGCTCGGCTACGTCGATGCCCGCGTCTCGGACTCCTACGTCCGCACCGGCGAGGAGCCCGAGGTCGATCTCATCCTGAGCATCTTCGAGGGCGAGCGGGCGACCACCGGGCTCGTGCTCGTGCAGGGCAACCTGCTCACCAAGGACAAGGTCATCCGCCGGCTCGTCCGGATCCGCCCCGACCGCCCGCTCGACGCCCGCGAACTCGAACTCGCCGAGGCGCGGATCCGTCAGATCAACCTCTTCAACGACGTGCGGGCGACGATCCAGGAGCCTCGACCCGGGTCGCCCGGCGTGCGCGACCTGCTCATCGAGGTCAAGGAGAAGGACACCGGCAGCGTCAACTTCGGCGTCGGGCTCGGGTCGGACAGCGGCATCTTCGGCGAGATCTCGCTGACGCAGCGGAACTTCGACATCGCCGACGCGCCGATGTCCTTCTCGGAGTTCATCCAGGGCCGCGCCTTCCGCGGCGCCGGGCAGACCTTCAACCTCGCGATCTCGCCCGGCACCGAGGTGAGCAACTACTCGATCGCGTTCGGCGATCCGCACATCTTCGACACCGACATCTCCTTCAACGCCGACGCGCTCTACCGCAATCGGATCTTCCCCGACTACAGCGAGAACCGGTACGGCTTCAGCGTCGGCTTCGGCCGCAAGCTCGGCGACCGCTGGAACGCCGGCCTCGTGCTCGGCTGGCAGCGGATCAGCCTCGACGACTTCGATCCCAACACGCCGATCGAGGTCTACGACGACCGCGGACCGACGAACCTCCCGACGATCGGCTTCAACCTCGTCCGCACCACCGTCGACGACTTCCAGCGGCCATCCCGCGGCGCGAGGATCAACATCGGCGTGCGGCAGGCCCTTGGCGACGAGACCACCTTCACCACCCTGAGCGGCGGCGTCACCACCTTCTTCACGCTCGACGAGGACTACCTCGGGCGCAAGAGCACGCTGCGGTTCTCGACCGACGTGGGCTGGATCTTCGGCGGCGACGCCCCGGTCTACGAGAAGTTCTACCTCGGCGGTCGCAGCTTCCGCGGCTTCGAGTTCCGCACCATCAGCCCCAAGGCGACCGGCACCATCGCGAATCCGACCACGCCGGTGAACGAGCCGATCGGCGGCGACTGGCTGTTCTTCGCCGGACTGCAGTACGAGGTGCCGATCATCGACTCCTTCGTCGCAGGCGTGGCGTTCGTCGACAGCGGCACCGTGCAGGCCGATCCGGGCTTCAACCAGTACCGCGTCTCGGTCGGCCTGGGCCTGCGGCTCTATCTCGAGGCGCTCGGCCCGGCGCCGATCGCCTTCGACTTCGGGTTCCCGATCCTCAAGCAGGAGGAGGACCTCGACCAGCTGCTGAGCTTCTCGGCGGAACTGCCCTTCTGAGGCGGATCCACGCCGGCGAGCGTCGTACCCGACCACTACAATCCGCGACTTCCCATCGGAAGGGCGACCTTCACCGCCTTGCCGAACCCGTCCGCTTGCACGAGAACCTTTCCATGGCGCTCCGATCCTCGCATGCCGTCGTTCTTGCCGCCGCGGTCCTCTCCGCGGCGGTCCTGCTTCGTCCCCTCGAGGCCCGCGAGCCCGCGATCGCGGCTCCCGGCAAGTTCGCCACCGTCGATCTGGGCAAGGTCTTCGACCGCCTCAACGAGAACGCCGACTGGGAGATGCGACTCACCTCGCTCCAGCAGCGGATCGCCCAGGAGTTCCAGACTCGCCAGGCGGCGCTCGAGGCCCGCATCAAGGAGCTCGAGTCGATCACCGGCGAGTCCGAGTCGGCGAAGGCCCGCGAGGACCTGATCCTCATGCGGCTCCGCTTCGAGGAGTGGGGCCGGCTCAAGCAGGTCGAGCTCGACCGCGAGAAGAGCCTTCGCTGGCAGACCCTCTATCGGGCCGTTCGCGACGAGGCGGCCCGCCTCGCCGAGGCGGAGGGCTACGAGGTGGTGCTCGTCAACGACAGCCTCGGGCCGCTCAACGTCTCGCGCGAGATCGAGATGAGCCAGGAGCAGCAGGTGAAGCTCCAGATCGAGGCTCGGCGGCTGCTCTACGCCGCGAAGGCCACCGACATCACCGAGCAGCTCGTCGTCCGCATGAACAACGCCCGCGCCGTGCGCCCCTGACCGAACCCCGGAGCGACTCCCCATGAACCCGACCCTTCCCCGCTTCGGACGCACCGCCGCCACCGCGCTGGCGATGCTCGTCGCCGGATCGCTGCTCGCCCTCGCGGCGTTCGCGCCGCAACGCCCCGCCGTCGTCGCGAGCGTCGATCTCGAGCGGGTCTTCAACTCGATCGACCTGCAGGCCAAGACCGAGACCCGCCTCAAGGCGGTCGCCGCCGATCTCGACGCGCAGCGGAAGACGCTCCGCGACGGCATCGAGGAGCTGAACGCGGAACTCGAGAGCTTCCAGCCCGGCTCCGCAGCGCAGCTCGAGGTCGCCACGCGGATCGAGGAGGCGATCGCGGAGTTCCGCGCCTTCGAGGGATTCGCCCGTGCGAAGGCCGAGGCGGAGCAGGCCAAGTCGATGCGGCAGATCTACATGACGATCCGCGAGGCGGCGATGGAGCTCGCCAAGGAGCGCGGCTGGGACTACGTCATGGTCGACGACTCGATCCCGACCATCGAGCCCACCGACTCGCAGCGCATGCTTCAGCAGATCTCCTCGCGGCGCTTCCTCTACGCGAACCCCTCCTTCGACGTCACCGACGACCTCATCGCGAAGCTCAACGCGATGGACGCGGCGGAAGGCTGAACCCGCATCGAGCCGCGACGCGACCATGACCCTTCCCGCCGACCTGACCGCCGCCGCCCTCGCCGAGATCGTGGGCGGTGAACTCGAAGGCGCCGCCGACGTGGCCATCCGCGGACTCGAGTCCGTCGATCGCGCCCGCGAGGGCGACCTGACCTTCATCGCCGACTCCGACTGGGCCTCGGAATGGCCGAAGTCCGCCGCCTCGGCGGCGCTGGTGAGCCGCAGCGTGACGCTTCCCAACGGCGGCCCGTCGCGGGCGGTGATCCGCGTGGACGACGCCGATGCGGCGATGATCACGATCCTCGAACGGTTCGCGCCGGAGCCGGAGTCGCCGCCGATCGGCGTGCATCCGAGCGCCGTCGTCGATCCCTCCGCGATCATCGATCCCACCGCTGCGATCGGCCCGCAGTGCTGCGTCGGCGCCGGTTGCCGCGTGGGCGCCCGGTCGATCCTCGTCGCCGGCGTGCGGCTCTACCGCGACGCGATCATCGGCGAGGACAGCGTGCTGCACGCGAGCGTCACCGTCCGCGAGCGATGCGTGATCGGCCGGCGCGTCACGCTCCACTGCGGCGTGGCGGTCGGCACCGACGGCTTCGGCTATCGCCCCGCACCGGGCGGCAAGGGCCTCATCAAGGTCCCGCACCTCGGCGACGTGGTGATCGAGGACGACGTCGAGATCGGCGCGAACACCTGCATCGACCGCGGCAAGTTCGGATCGACGGTGATCGGCGCCGGCACCAAGATCGACAACCTCTGCCAGATCGCCCACAACTGCCGGATCGGGCGATCCTGCGCCCTCTCGGGGCTCGTCGGCCTTGCGGGTTCGGTCACCATCGGCGACGGCACGCTCATCGGCGGCGGCACCGGCGTGGCGGACCATCTCACGATCGGCCGCGGCGTGACCATCGCCGCGAAGTCGGGCGTCATGAACGACATTCCAGACGGCGAGACGTGGGCGGGCTATCCCGCGCAGGAGCGCACGCAGGCGATGCGCGAGGCGATCGCGGTGCGGAAGCTGCCCGACCTCGTCAAGAAGCTGAAGCAGCGGATGGGAGAGTCGTGACGATGCTGCAGTCCGTCGCCACGCCCGCCTCGACCGAACGCCAGCGAACCCTCGCCTCCGAGGTGCTCGTCGCCGGTCGCGGGCTGCTCGGCGGTGCGATGGCGGAAGCGAGGATCTCGCCCGCTCCGCCGGACTCGGGCATCGCCTTCGAGCGGACGGATCTCGACCCGCCGGTGCGGATCGCCGCAACGGTCGATCACTCGGTGCCCCGCGCCCGGCGCACGGCGCTTCGCGACGGCGAAGTGAGCATCGACACCGTCGAGCACTGCCTCTCCGCCCTCGCCGGCCTCGGCATCGACAACGCGATCGTGCGGCTGCACGGTCCGGAACTCCCCTGCGGCGACGGATCGGCGATGCCGTTCGTCGATGCGATCCTCGGCGCCGGCATCGTCGAACAGGACGCGCCGCGTCGCGTCTTCCGGATCCGCGAGCCGATCGTGATCGAGGAGGGCGACAGCATGATCGCCGCCCTTCCGTCGGATCGTCCCGGGCTGCAGGTGGTGTACGAACTCGACTACGGCAGCCACTCCGATCGCATCGGGCGCCAGACGATCGCCTTCGATCCGTCGATCGTCGACTACCGCCGCGAGATCGCCCCTGCACGCACCTTCAGCCTGCAGGAGGAGGCCGAGGCGCTCCAGGCCAAGGGGCTCGGCAAGCATCTCTCGCCCCGCGACGTGCTGGTGATCGGCCCGCAAGGCCCGATCGACAACGCCTTCCGCTTCAGCGACGAGCCGGTGCGGCACAAGGTGCTCGACGTGCTCGGCGACCTCTCGCTCGTCGGGCGGCCGCTGCAGGGACGGATCGTCGCCACCCGCTCGGGCCACGCGCTGAACCGCCTGCTCGGCCTTCGGCTCCGCGAGCAGATGCTCGCCTCGGAGCGGACCGCGCTCACCGTCGGCGACGCGGTGATGGACTCTCGGGCGATCCTGCGGCTCATGCCGCATCGCTACCCGATGCTGCTCGTCGACCGCGTGCTCGAGGTCGAGGGCGATCGCCGCGCGGTGGGCCTCAAGAACGTCACCATCAACGAGCCCTTCTTCGAGGGGCACTACCCCGGCACCCCGATCATGCCGGGCGTCCTCCTCGTCGAGGCGATGGCGCAGATGGGCGGCCTGCTCCTTTCCCGCAAGCTCGAGCACACCGGCAAGATCGCGGTGCTGCTGAGCCTCGATCGGGTCAAGCTCCGCAAGCCGGTCGTTCCAGGCGATCAGGTCCTGCTCGAGGTCGTCGCGGTTCGCGGCACCGCCCGCACCGGAAGCGTGCAGGCGAGGGCGCTCGTCGGCGACAAGGTCGCGGCGGAGGCCCGCATTCGCTTCATGATGGTCGACGCCGACCAGGCCTGAGCCCGACGCCCGAGGAAACCTCGACTTGCCGAGGCCGCGTCCCGCGGTCATCATCCGACGCTCATGGCGAAGCCACGCGCCGAAGGTGTCACCGATCTGATGGAGCGAGCCGAGGCGGCGTCACGCCGTCGCGCGTGGTTCGAGGCGGAACGCCTCGCCGGCAAGGCCCTGGCGATCGCGCGAGCCGCCGACGACTTCGATGCGATGGCCCGAATCCTCCTGCCGCTGCAGGAGGCTCGCCGGCAGCGCCTTGCCGAGGCGTTCGAGACCAAGAAGGTCCGCGTGCTCGCCGAAGCGCCCAACGCGCAGACCCCGGTGTCGCCGGGGATCCATCTCGTCGAGCCTCCGCGCGTCGGCGCCGACGCGCGGCGCTTCCGACTGCTCGCCCTCGAGCAGGAGGTGCCGGTGGCGGTCGTCTGCCGCGAGCCGATCACCCGCCTCAACGAGTGCCCGATCGTCGCGATCGGCCCGGTCACGATCCGCACCCGGATCGCGCCACCCAAGAAGCCCTCCGCGCCGACGCCATCGTGGATGGCGAAGGCGCTCGAGCAGCTCGGCGACAGCGTGCTGGAGAACCTCGATCCGGGAATCGATCTCCTCAAGCGGATCGACCACCTGCTCAACTGCCTCGAGACGCACCCCGACCACGAGAAGATGCACCAGGCGCTCGCGGAATTCTGCCGCGAGGCGGCGCGGCTCGGCCTGCGGACACCTCCGCCGGCGACACCGGCCGGGTACGCCGAAGAGGCGTGAGGCCCGAGTCGTTCGATCAGCCTAGGCCTCGTCGGCGGGATTGCCTGCTCCCTTCAAGCTGGTGGCTCCTCCGGACCAGAACCGAGTCCGAGCCGGAGTCAGGGTGATGCGCCGAGGCCGCACCATGCCTCGATCAACTCACGCGTCCGCTCCAGTTCGTCGGAGCGAGCATAGAAGCCGTGGGGTAGGCCATCGATCACGGACAGGTTCACGTCACCACCTGCCGAGACCATCGCCTCCACCGCCTTTCTTGTTGCGTCCAAGGTGATGACCGCGTCATCGGAACCATGCAGCACCAGCGTCGGCAAGTCGACCCGCATCGAGGCATGCCGCGGCGACCATCGCTGCCAGTCCTCGCCGAGCCGATCCGCGCCGAAGCCCGTCTCGGGACTCGTGTCGAGCACCGGGCAAAGGAGCAGGAGCGACTTCGGTCGCCGCGCGGCATCCGCG
>JBMTTG010000110.1:0-9229 GCA_049449095.1 Phycisphaerales bacterium
CGGCCGCCTCGTGGCGGGCCCGATTCGAGGCCCGCGCCGGGCTCGTGCTCGACCTCGCCCGTCGCGAGGATGCCGACAACGCGCTCCGACGCCTCGCCGCGTTGCGGCGGCAGGCCGGCGACGGTCCCGATCAGCGGGCGTTCAAGTTGGCGTGGGCGGATCTCGAACACCGGCTTCTTCGCGAGGACCTCGCTTCGCGCGGCGTGCCCGCCACCGAGGCCGCCGTCCGAGCGTTGACGCCGTGGATCGCGTTGATCGAGGACTCCGAGCCGTCGCTCCGCGACCTCTACGTGGAAGGCGCGTTCGAGCGACTCGCGCTCGCGGGCGCCTCGATCGCCGACGAGGATCCCGCCACGCCGCCGATGCTTCTGCTCGCCCGGGGAGCGGCCATCGAGTCTTCGATCGATCCTGGCGTCGCCGATCCCGACGGGGACGCCGCGCGGCGAACGCTGCTCGAACGGGTCGCGTCCGCGGCGCCGGCCGGTTCGGCGGCGAGGTTCCTCGCCCTTCGTTCGCTTGCGCGTCTCGAGGTGTCGGAGAGCCGTTGGAACGAGGCGGTCGCCGCGATGCTCGCGATGGCGACCGAGCAGCCCGCCGATCCGGGCTCGATCGCCGCGATCGCCGCAGCGGTCGATCTTTCCGCATCGCTTTCGGAGCAGCTGCCCGACGACGAGGAGGCTGCGAGCCTCGCCCGCGACACGCTCGCTCGGGCGATGCAGGCGTTTCCGATGCATCCGCAGCGGGACGCCTGGCGGCTGCAGCGCGCCACGCACGAGTTGCGCGACGGGCGCTTCGACGACGCCATGAACACGCTCGCGATGGTGCCGGCGGATCGCCCCGCCTCGCTCGAGGCCCGCGTGCAGTCGCTCGAGACCGCGACCCGCGCCGCCGAGGCGGCAGAGGGTCGCGACGTCGCACGATGGATCGATCGCGCCGAGCAGTGGCTTCGGCAGCTCGAGCCGTGGCGGCCGATGCCGCCCGAGGCGGCAGACTCGCAGGCCTATCGCGAGCTCGGCGCCAGGGTCGCGCTGGCCCGCGCACGGCTGCACCTCCTCGCGGATCGCCCAGCCGCGGCGCTCGTCGAGGTCGCGACGGTGCGGGAGTCCGGCCCGCTCACCCGCGAACAGACGATCGAGGGGGTTCGGATCCGCCTCGCGGCGTTCGATCGCCTCGGCCGCCCCGAGGAGGCCGCGGAAGAGCTTCGTCGTCTCAGCGCCTCCGGCGACACCGAGTCGGGTTCGCTGCTCGAGAGCCGCCTCGAGACGGCGCTCGCCGCGGCGCGCCGCGCCCAGGCCGCCCGCGACGTCGATCGCGCCGCGCGGCTCGGTCGCGAGTCGGCGGCGCCGCTCGCCGATGCGCTCCTCGCCTGGCTCGACGCGCGAAGCGGTCCACTGCCGGCCCGCAAGGTGCTCCTCTGCGTCGAGGGCCTGCGCCGTGGCGGCCGCCCCAATGCCGCGCTCGACACGATCGGAAGGCTCGAGGCTCGGTACGCCAACGTGCGCGAGTTCGCGCTCGAGCGGGCGGAGTGCCTCTATGCGGTCGCGCGGCTCGAGGATCTCACCGAGGCGATCGTCCTCTACCGGCGGATCGCGGCGGGCTCGCCCGAAGGAAGCCCGGCGTGGTGGCTTGCCGAGCTTCGGCAACTGCAGATCCTGCGACGCGTGGGCCGCGAGCTCGATCGGATCGGTCCGCGCATCGCGCGGCTTCGCGAGCTCGACCCCGACCTCGGCGGCGAAGGGCTTCGCCGCGAGTTCGAGGCGCTGCTGCTCGAACTTCGCTGATCGAACCGGTCAGGCGTCCGACGGCGAGACGCGGCGTGACCGGCTCGGGCGCGAAGCGTGCTCGTTTCCGCGGCCCGGCGGAGCGTCTCGGCGCTCGCGGCTCT
This sequence comes from Phycisphaerales bacterium, assembly GCA_049449095.1. Taxonomy (GTDB): domain Bacteria; phylum Planctomycetota; class Phycisphaerae; order Phycisphaerales; family SM1A02; genus VGXO01. The sequence goes on from JBMTTG010000110.1 coordinate 1,886, forward strand.
CGGGCGGCCGCGGCTCCTCGCGGCGGGCGATCCGTCGCGGGCGTTCGCCGTTGAGCATCTGCTGCATCCAGCGAAGCCCCTCGACCTCGATCTGCCGCACCCGCTCGCGGGTGAGCCCGACGACCGCGCCGATCTGCTTCAAGGTCAGCGGCTCGCGCCCCTCGAGGCCGAAGCGCAGCCGCAGGACGCGGGCGTAGCGCTCGTCGATGTCCTCGAGCAGGACGAGGATCCGCTGCATCAGTTCGTCGCGGACGACCTTCTCGTCGGGCGGCGCGCTCCGCGTGTCCTCGAAGACGTCGCTCAGGTCGAGCGGCTCGCCGCTCTCGGTGGTCGGCGCGGCGTTGGGGCTGTTGAAGGCCCGCATCGCGCGGCGGATCGCGATCAGCTTGCGCACGGGCAGATTCATCTCGCGGGCGAGCTCGTGGGTGCTCGGCGGCCGGCCGAGTTCCTCCTCGAGCTTGCGCGAGGCGTCCTTCCAGCGCGCGATCAGGTCCACCATGTAGGCGGGGATGTGGATCGGCTGCACCGCGTTGATCAGGGTGCGCTTGATCGACTGCTTGATCCACCACGCCGCGTAGGTCGAGAAGCGTGCCCCCTGCGCCGGGTCGAATCCCTCGACCGCACGGATGAGCCCGAGGTTCCCCTCCTCGATCAGGTCCGGCAGCGAGAGGCCGCGATTGGAGTAGTTCTTGCAGATCGAGATGACCAGGCGGAGGTTCGCGCGGATCATCCGATCCTTCGCCTCCGCGTCGTTCTCGTTGATGATCCTCCAGCCGAGCTCCTTCTCCTCCTCGGGAGTGAGCAGCGCCACCTCGTTGATCTGACGAAGGTAGAGCTGGAGTTCAGACTGCAGTTCCGATCGCGACATCGCCTGCCCTCCCTAGCGGCGAGACTCCCGAGGCGGAGACTGCATGGACGCCCATACGGATCGCCGGCTGGTGCCGGTTGCGGTCGAATCGACTCCGCGCGTCGCGGCGATCGCCACGGCGCGGCATCGGCTCTCCTCGCGGATCGCTCGGGCTCCTGCCATCCATCTCCCGCCGCACCCGCGTGCGGCATCGCCTCCTCATCCGGACCGGCTCGCCCGCGGCGAAGTTCCGGCCCGAACGACGACGGAACGACTCCGACGTCCGACCTTCGATCGGTCAACCTGGACGACGAAGCAAGTCGCGTCGACCGCCGATCGCCAAACCGGCCACCGCGCCGGTTCGGTCGCGCCGAACGGTCCGACTGTAGGAGCGATCTCGCGGTCGCCGGCGCCGCGAGCGAGGTCCGGAAAGCGGACTTCGCCGTTTCAGGCCTTTGCCGGCTTGTAGAACGGCAGCGGAACGACTTCGCCGGCGACGCGCTCCCGGCCGAAGTCGACTTCGACCGCGGTGCCCGGCGCGGCCGAACCGATCGCGACGATCGCCATCGCGATCGGCACGTCGAGCGTCGGGCTCAGGCATCCGCTGGTGACGACGCCGATCTCCCGCTCGCCCGCGCAGACCTTCATGCCCTGCCGAGGGCTGCGGCGGCCGGTGAGCTTGATTCCCACCAGTTTGCGCGTGAGTCCTTCGGCCTTGATCCGCTCGAGCGCATCCTGCCCGATGAAGCGTCCCGCGCGATCCTCGCCGACACCCTTGTCGAGGCTGACCGCGAAGTCGAGCCCGGCGGTGAGCGGATCGACCGACTCGTCGATCTCGTGGCCGTAGAGCGGCATGCCCGCCTCGAGCCGCAGCGTGTCGCGGGCCCCGAGCCCCGCGGGCTTGAGGATGCCCGAACCGGTGCCGTCGGCATCGAGCATGAGCTTGAGGGCCTGCCGCGCCATCATGCCCGCGGGCAGGATCACCTCGACGCCGTCTTCGCCGGTGTAGCCGGTGCGGGAGACGAGCAGCTTGATGACGAGCAGGTTCTTCTGGGCGAACCGGTATCGCTTGAGGGTCGGGATCTCGCGGCTGAACTTCCCGATGATCTCCATGACCTTCGGTCCCTGGAGGGCGACCATCGCGGTCGACTCGGTCTCGTCCTTCATGGAGAAGACCATGTCGCCCTTCTCCGCCGCGAAGTGCTCGAGCAGCTTCGCGCGGTTCGAGGCGTTGCAGACCATCAGGAACTCGTCGTCGTCGATCGCGTAGACGAGGACGTCGTCGCGGCAGCCGCCCTGCTCGTTGCAGACGAGCGAATAGCGGCACTGGCCCTTCTCCATGCCGAGGATCCGCCGCGTGCAGACGTGGTCGAGGAACTTGCGGGCATGCCGGCCCGAGAACCGCAGCCGACCCATGTGGCTGACGTCGAAGAAGCCGCCGGAGGTCCGCACCTGCCGGTGCTCCTCGAGGATCGACGTGTAGAGGAGCGGCATCTCCCACCCCGCGAAGTCGACCATGCGGCCGCCGTGCTCGAGGTGGTAGGCGTGGAAGGGCGTTCGGTGGAGCTTGGTGGCTTCGCTGGACATTCCGTCACGGTATCCGAGCGGTTCGCGGACCGCGAGTCGGCGGCCGAGTGCCCGCACGGGCCGCGCATCCGGCGCGATCGGCGGCGCCGGGACCGCGCCGACTCCTCGTCGCGAGCTCCTCGTCGATCGACGGCGGCTCCGGGCCGATCTCCTCCCCGCGGCGCCGCCGCCCAAGGAGGGAAGGAAGATGAACACCACGACGGTGCGACCGAGCGTCCGCACGACCGGGATGAACGCCACGCTTCGCTGGGGCCTCGCCGCGATCGCGGTGGGCATGATCCTCGGCGCGTTGCTCGCGCCGTGACCTGACGCGCTTGCGTCGGGTTCGGCGACGGCCTCCGACGTACGATCGTCGCGTGAGCGTCGAACTCGACAAGCCCGCCGAGAGCCCGATCGATCCGGCGATCCTCGCCGCGGGCCGCACCGCGGCCGAGATCGCGCGCGAGCATGGTGAACGCGGCGTCGATCCGCGCATCGCCCGACTGGTTCCGGGCTTCGACGCGCCCTTCTTCCAGGCCGGGCTCGCGGGCTACTCCGACGGGCCGATGCGGCTCGTCGCGCGTCGTCACGGCTGCCCCTTCTGCGTGACCGAGGCGCTGCTCGACCGCACCCTCATCAACGGCGGCAAGGGTCGCCGCAAGGAGGATCCCGATCTCCTGGCCTGCGAGTGCGGCACCGGCGATCTCGAGGAGAACCGCGCCGCGGGGCTCGAGGACCATCCGATCGCCGGGCAGGTGATGGGCACGCTGCCGCACGAGATGGCCGAAGGCGCGAGGATCCTCGCGGGCATGGGCTACGAGGTCGTCGACGTGAACATGGCCTGCCCGGTCAAGAAGATCAAGAAGGCGAGCCGCGGCGGCCACTTCCTCACCGTGCCCGACGAGGCGATCCGCGTGCTGCGGGTCGTGCGCGATGCGGTGCCGGAGTCGATCCCCTGCACCGTCAAGCTGCGTCGCAGCTACGACGACACCCCCGAGATGGCGCGGAACTTCGACCGCGTGATCGATGCGGCGTTCGACCTCGGCTACGCGTGGGCGACCGTGCACGGCCGCACGGTCGTCCAGCGCTATCTCGGCCCGTCGCGTTGGGAGATCCTCGCCGAGATCGTCCGGCGCCGGCCCGACCGGCTGGTCTTCGGTTCCGGCGACGTGTGGACCGCCGAGGACATCTTCCTCATGCTCGAGCACACCGGCGTCGCGGCGGTCTCGGTCGCCCGCGGCTGCATCGGCAATCCCTGGATCTTCCGTCAGGCCCGCGATCTGATGGCCGGGCTTCCTCCGCGGAAACCGACGATCGTCGAGCAGCGCGATGCGCTCCTCGAGCACTTCCGGCTCGCGGTCGTGCTGCACGGCGAACGGGTCGCCTCGCGCCTGATGCGGAAGTTCGGGATCCGATTCGCGGCGCACCATCCCGAGGGCGACACGGTGCGCCGGGCCTTCATCGCCTGCAGCAGCGTCGAGGAGTGGCATGCGGTGATGTCGGCGCACTATCCGCCGACCGACGCCTTGCCGCTCGCGACCGACGCGCCGACCCTCACCGGCTCGTGAAGACCCACGCCTCGCCCGGCAAAGGCAGCACGTCCTCGGCGAGCAGTTGTCCGAAGGCCGCCATCCCACGATCGATCGCCACGCAGGATCCGGCCAGGCGATCCGCATGCGGCGACTGCGGCGGGTGACGCTCGAGGCTCCTCCAGCGCTCGCCGCGTCGCTCGAGCCGCACGACATCGCCCGCCGCGTCGGCGATCGATCCGTCGGCGAGCGTCAGGTCGCGGCCCGGCGCACCGACGACCGCTTCGGAACCTTGCATGGCGATGGCGTAGCCGAACCAGTCGAAGGGGCGCCCGTCCCGCGCGAGGATCTTGTTCCGCGGCGACCAGCCGGCGTCGTCGCGCGTGAACGCCCAGACGCTTCCGCTCGACGGTCCCTGCGGCGCATCGCGCGGCGATCCGACGAGCAGCCGATCGCCCTCGATCGCGAGCGCGAAGCCGAACCACTTCTGCGGCCCGCCATCGGGGGCGACGAGCTTCGCCTCGAACGCCCAGCCTCCGTCGTCCCGCGCCAGCACCCAGACCGCACCCGACTTCTCGCCGAGATCGTCGTCGCCATAAGCCCCCACGGCGATCCGCTGCCTATCGGTGGCCACCGCATGCCCGAACCAGTCGCCCGCCGCGGCATCGGGCGGCGCGAGCGAGGCGACCGGATGCCACGCGAGGCCGATCCGCTCGAAGACCACGATCCGCCCCGAGTCGAGCCCGGCGACGTCGGCCCGCATCGCGCCGACCACCGCCAGATCCCCGGCGATCGCCACCGCGCCGCCGAACCCGTCTGCCGGCGCGGGATCGGGATCGAAGAGCACCGCCTCCCCGACCACGCCGGACTCGCCGAGCCGATGCACCTCGGCTCGCCCTGCGCCGGACCCGAAGGTGTCGTCCCCCGGTGCGCCGACGAGGAGCACGTCGCCGTCGAGCGCGATCGCCGCGCCGAAGCGATCGAACGCTCGCGACGCCGCGCCCACGACGCGATCGAACCGCTGCGACGAAGCCGCGGATCGGGCGCCCCGATGAAAGACCTCGACGACGCCCTCGGCCGGCACACCATCCTCGACGCCATCGTCGCCGACGGCGATCCACCAGCGGCGTTCGTGCACGGCCACGGCGACCGAGACGCCGAACCGGACCCCTTCGCGAAGGCCGTGCAGGGTCTCGACCTCGCTCCCCTCGGCGGCCCGAGCAGCGCTTCCCGACGCGAACCGCCCCGCCGCCGCCAAGGCGATCGCCATCGTCGCGATCCACGCGACCCGCCCCGATCGATCCGGATTGCCACGCATGCCGCACCTCCGCAGCGCCCGCGAACCGCGCCCCCTACGGCGGCGAGGTCGCCGCGCCGCGAGTTGCCGCCACAACGCCGAAGCGATCGCGCCGTTTCAGCCCGCGGCCACGGGCGCCTCGGTCCTGTGCGACTCGTTGCGGAGCACCTCCTCATGGGCGGCCTCCATGCCCTGCACCACGATGCCGACGAAGAGGTTGAGCACGATCATCGTGCCGACGAGGACGAAGGAGACGAAGTAGACGACCGCCGCGAGCGGCTGCGGCGACGAGATCGGTTCGACCGAGGCGAAGGCGAGCGGATAGTCGGGGAATCCGGCGCTGCCGAACATCTGGATCCGCAGCACATCGACCCAGCCTTCGAGCGTGAGCACGCTGAAGAGGGTGAGGAGCGCCAGCGGCAGGTTCGCGAAGTGGACCGGATCGTTCTCGCCGAAGAGGAACACCCCCACGACCGCGTAGGTGTAGAGCAGCATCACGAGCAACAGCAGCACGTAGAGCAGCGAGGGGATCGAACGCAGCGTGGCGGTGACCAGCACCTGCAACCCCGGAACCGCGGAGGCCAGGCGAAGCACCCGCAGCACCCGCGCGAGCCGGAAGACCTGAACGTACGCGGTGCCGAGCGGCAGCACGCAGAAGAGGACGATCACGAAGTCGAAGACGTTCCAGCCGTCGGTGAAGAAGCGCCACGGCCGCGACCCGTACGCCGCGATCCGCACCGCGATCTCGAGCACGAAGAACCAGATGATCGCCCGGTCGAGACCCAGCACGAAGTCGCCCGCGACGGCCATGACCCGATCGGAGGTCTCGAGTCCGACGAGGATCGCCCCCACCACGATCGCCGCGAGCACGATGCCCTGAAAGACGCCCGATCGGACGAGGGCGGCGGCGGGCGACCAGGTGGGGAGGGTTTCGCTTCCGGAGGGCATGGATGTGGTTCCCGGCGGGATCGCGACCCGCTTTCCGTCGGATCGGATCTGCGGTTTCAAGGATCCGGGGACCGATCCATCGGTGCAAGGTCGTGCCGTTACGATCCTGTGGTCCGAGGCCGGATCGGTCGCCCAACGGCCGACGCCGAAAGGAGCACCCGATGCGAGGCAGGCTCGCGGTCGTCTCCGACATCCACGGCAACGCCTTCGCCCTCGAGGCGGTGCTCTCGGCGATCGAGCGCGAGGCCTGCGATGGCGTGCTCTGCCTCGGCGACACCGTGGGCTATGGAGCCGGTCCCGCCGAGTGTCTGGCCGCCCTGCTCGCCCTCGGGCCGCGGCTTCTCGTCCACATCCGAGGCAACCACGAGGAGGCGCTCTTCAACGCCGCGAGCTTCAACGAGATGAACCTGATCGCCCGCCGCGCGATCCTTCACACCGCCGCGAACCTCGAGTCGGTCCACAAGACCTGGCTCGCCCGCATTCCCGGTCTCGCCGAGTTCGGTCCGGTGCAGTGCATCCACGACAACCCGATTCCCGCCTCGAACACCTATCTGCGCGATGCATCCGCGGCAGTGTCTGCCTTCCGCGGCGTGGGGCGCGAGTTCTGCTTCGTCGGGCACACGCACGTGCCGCTGCTCTTCGAGACGACCCGCGGCGAGCCGGACGTTGAGCCGAGCTTCGACGAGGTGGTGGCGCATCTCCTGCATGAGGACGAGCCGTTCCATCTCGCCGAGGGCGGCCGCTTCATCGTGAATCCCGGATCGGTCGGCCAGCCCCGCGACGGCGATCCCCGGGCGAGCTTCGGCCTCATCGATCTCGACGCGCGGACCTTCACGCTGCGTCGCGTCGCCTACGACGTCGCCGCGGCCCAGGCGGCGATGCACGAAGCGGGGCTTCCGGACCTGCTCGCCGATCGACTGGCCGTCGGGGTGTGAAGCGGAAACGAGGTCGGGGGCTCGCTGCTCGCGCGCCCGCTTCGCCGTTCGGGTCCCTCAGGTCGATCGGGTCCACCCAGTCCAAGTCACCGCCCGTCGAGCGAAGCGAGCGCCAATGGTGGGTCGTGCTGCGCCGATGATCGACCCAAGCCCACGGCCCGACGTTTCTCAGTTCCACCCGATCGCGTAGAAGAGCGCGGTGAAGAAGAGGTCGACGAAGAT
>JBMTTG010000111.1:0-9188 GCA_049449095.1 Phycisphaerales bacterium
CGCTGCGAATCGCCTGATCCACACCGCCTTGCCGCACGGTCCCTCGTCCCGGGCCTGGACCCGCGTGTACGGCGTCGACAAGATGCTCGCCTGGAAGATCATGCGCCTGTGCGAGGCGATCGACCTTCCGGGTGTGCTGGGCCATCTGCCCGGGCGCAGCGGTCTCCGCGTGCTCGTGCAGCGGCTTCGGCAAGGCGGCTGCGACGAGGCGGAGGTCGCGGCGTTCGAACGGGCCGCCTTTCACCTCTGGGACGAGCTCGAGACCCATCGTGTGAGCCGAAACGCCATGGCGACCCTGGCCGTCGGCGCGCTCGATTCGCCGGCGCAGATCCGCGCAAGGCTTCGCGATCGGCGCACCACGCGCCTCGCCAGCGAACGAATCTGGGGAGTCTCGGCGTCGGTGAGGGTGTCGACCTACCTGCTCGCGCCTGCACGGACGCCCGACATGATCAGCCTTGCGCAGATCACGATCATGGATGGGCTACGGATCCTTCGTCGCGGCGAGCCATGGTGCGTCTTCAGCCCGAGCGTGAACTACCCGGTCTCGGACCCCGATCTCGAGGCCGCGCCGCCCGACGGCGAGGTCGTCTCGGGAGCGGACGAGTCCGGCGGCCCCCTCGTCCGACACGATCCGCTCGGCCCGCTGGTCTCCGAGTTGTGCGACGACCTCGGCCGAAGCGCCATCGCCCTGCATCCCACGAGCGGCACCCGGCACCTCTATCTCGACCGCGACCGCGTGCCGCTCTCGAAGCCGATGCGGGTCGTCGTTGGAGAGGTCACGCCACTGCTCGGGTCGGCGCATGCCTCGACTCCAGGCGAGCTCGGCATGATCAACTCGCGAGTCATCACGCCCGTCGCCACGTTGGTGCTCGAACTGATGCTGCATCGCGACCTGCCGCCGCCGGCGACCGATCCGACGGCGCTCTGCTTCATGAAGATCGATCCCCAGCAGCGCCGATCGTTCGAGAAGCCCCTGCGGTTGCCGGTCGACGCGGAGGTCTCCCGCGGACCGGTCCATCCCTTGACGAAGCTCCGCGGCAGCGCGGCGGACGCTCGACGCCGATCGCTCGAGCTCGCGGCGGCGGCCCTGCGAACGCGGATCGACGACTACGAGTGCCATCGCCTCGTGGTCACCGATCCGATCCTGGGATCGGCCATCTCGATGCGCTGGCGGCTTCCGACGCGGGCGTGAACTCTCGGCGAGCGCCGTCTAGTCCACCAGCCGCACGCGGTGCTCGTACCAGCCGTTGCCGATCGGGGTCGAGACGATCTCGCCGCGGGCGCCGATGAAGCGGCCGGTGCCGCCGACCACCGCGCGGATGATCTCGACGTCGGTCTGCGCCGCCCCGCGGGCATAGGGATGCGAGCCCATGATCACGAGGCTGTCGGACGAGCCGTGCCAGTCGAACTCGACCTGCGTCATCCGATGCTCGCGAGCGTCGTCCTCGCCCGGGAAAGGCGCCCCGCCGCTCTTGACCACGATCATCGTCGCGGTGCAGACGCCGATCACGACGTCGGGATTCCGTTCGGTCGGCATCGCGCTCGCGAGCGGCGCGTGCCAGACGATCACGTCGCCCGCACTGCCGCCGGGGAAGCCGAAGTCGAAGACCTCGATCGTCGGCGGCGCGTTGTAGAGCGTCATCTCCCGCACGCCCGGCATGGTGTCGCCGCCCGCCGGCGAGACGTCGTAGTGGCGGGTCGGGTTGCAGCCACAAAGCGCCGCGGCAGCGGCGGTCAGCGAGATCGTCGCCATCGAACGCCGAACGAACGAGCGGGTCTGGTGAAGGTGGCCGGGCATGGAGGAGTTCCTCGATTCGAGTGGATGACGGAGACGCAGGGCTTCGAGGCCTCGGGACGCGAAGGACTGAACGCGCCTCTCGATTCGGAGGCGGGACTCTCCCCGCAAGCGTGTCGCAGGGCAAGTCGAACCTTCAGCGCTTCGCCGAAGCGCCGTCGGTGGCACTACCACTCGATCCGTCGTCCCGCCGCGGCGCTTCGGTAGGCCGCGTAGACGACGCGAACGACCTCGGCGCCGAGCGATCCGTCGCAGCGAGGCTCGCGATCGAGGCGAAGGTCGTCCGCGACCGCCTGCACGAGCCCCTGCTGACCGGAGGCGAGATCCTCGTCGGGCATCGGCGTCGACCAGCCGACCGCAGGTCCGGACTTCTCCATGACGTAGGCATCGCCGAAGACCGACTCGTTCGGGGCGAAGGCCCGGAGCGACTGCTGCGGCGAGAGCGCACACTCGAAGCGATGGTCGCTCGCGAGGATCGTCAGATGGCTCTGCATGCCGCCGAGCATGGCGTCGGAGCCGAAGGCGACGCCGCGGCTTCCGTCGTCGAAGGCGATGGTGCAGACCCCGAAGTTCTCGACGCCTCGCCAGCCCGTGGCGACGGCGCAGGACTCCGTTGCGGCGACCGTGGTGTCGGCGACCTCCGCGCTCGCCGAGATCGCCCGCGTCGGACGCCCGCGAAGCCGCTCGCCTTCGCGACGCTTGAGCCAGAGCATCGCGCCGATCGGGTGCGCTCCGAGGCGAAGCAACGCACCGCCGCCGGTGTGCCGCCAGTCCTTCGAATAGGGCGAGTGGCTTCCCGAGTGGCTCTCCCAGCCCCGCAGTTCGAGGATGGCGCCGCGACTCCGCTCGGCCATCGACGCCGCCTGCCCGATCGACGGCGCGAAGACCCAGTTCTCGCCGTAGAAGAGACGCACGCCCGCCAGCGCGCAGGAGTCGACCATCGCATCGGCATCCTCGACGGCGCGGGCGAACATCGCCTCGCGATCGATGGACGCGACCTCCTCCGCGGACGCCGACTCCGGAAGATCCTGCCCGCAGTACGCCGCGAGCGGCTTGGTGCAGAGGACCTGCTTGCCGTGCGCGGCCGACTGTTCGCACAACGCGCGGTGCGCACGATTCGCCACGCAGAGATCCGCGAGCGCCACCGACCGATCCGCGAGCACCTCCTCGATCGACCCCGAGGCCGCGATCCCCTGCTCCTTCGCGAACGCCGCGGCCTTCGCGGCGTCACGCGCGGCGACGACGAGTTCGATGCCCACTCCATGCACACGCCGCCAGCATCGAATCCGCGTGCGGGCGAGGAAGCCGGTGCCGACGATCGCGACCTTCAACGTGCCGTTCACGCCGCCGTCTCCGCGGAGGGTCGAAGCATCTCGAGGAATGCCGGGCCCTTCTCGACGAGGTACCAGCCGAGGAAGACCAGCACGACCAGCGTCGCGATCGCCATGCCGGCGAGCCACAGCGCGCCCTTCACGCCGCGGGGCCGATCGGAGCCCAGGTAGGCGCTGCTTGCCTGCAGGCGGATGAAGCCCACGTACGCGAGCGGCAGGAGGAATCCCGCGACGATGCTCGTCGGCACCGCGACCCAGATCGACAGGCTCGTCCAGTAGACGCTGCCGAGGACGCCCGGCGCCGGCAGCAGCGTGGCGAGGCGATAGCCGGGTGAACCCACCCGCAACTTGAACATCTCGCCGCAGGCGAGCCCCGAGCAGACCATGTGCAGGGTGATCGTCGTGAGCAGCATCGCGAGCAGGCCGAGGTCGAACGCGACTCGCCCCGCGACCGGACCGAGCAGCGAACCGAGCGTGCCGGCGGCCTCGATCGGCGAGATCGACTTGCCGCTGAAGCCCTCGTGCAGGGTCGCCGCGGAGACGATCACGACGAGGCTCGTGACGATCGTGAAGGGCACGACCATGCCCATCACGAGATCGGCGCGGGCGAGTTCGCGATGCTCGCGCCCCCAGCCTCGCGCGAGCAGCGAGTAGGGATAGAGGAAGGTCATGTTCACGCCGATGGCGGTGGCGAGTCCGGAGATGACCACCGCGACCGCGGAGACCTTGCCGCCCGGCAGATCGAGGTCCGGCGGCACCCTCGGCACGAAGCCCGACGCGATCGCCGCTGGATCGCCGAAGCCGACGCGGATCGCGACCACCGCGAAGAGCGCGACGATCATCCACACCATCGCGCGGATCAGCCGCTCGAAGCCCCGCTGGAAGCCCGAGCGCGAACCAAAGGAGAGCGCCGTCGGCACCGCCCACGCGAGCACCAGCAGCCCCATCGCCCAGCGCGGCACCTCCCAGCCCGCGACCGCGGCGAGATCGACGAGCACCGCCGAGGCCAGCGAGTACTGCGCGAAGTGCCAGACCACCGAGGCGATCACCGTGCCGATCGCCCATCCCCACGCGAAGAAGCCGCCGGCGTGGCGGCGCATCGCCTCGAACGGACGCATGCCGGTCGAGAGCGTCTGGTGCGCGATCGCCGCGAAGACGATGCCCCCGAGAATCATGCCCAGCGGCGCGACCCAGAGCAGCTGGTAGCCGAACGCCGCACCCGCCAGGATGCACGCCGACGCGCTGCCGCCGCCAAGGGTGAGGGCGCTCTGCAGATAGCCCGGGCCGCCGCGGGAGAGATACGCCAGTTGCCGCCCGAGCCAAGGGCGCTTCGAGACCTCCGCAAGCCACGCTCGCTCCGCCTCGAGCCGCGCAGGATCCGGCGGATGCACCATCGGAAGCCCCCGCACATCGGGCCGGTAGGAGTCGGTGCGATCCACGCGCGCGAGTGTAGCGGACCACTTCGACAAGCGCGGCAGTCGGCGTTCGATCCGCGCCGCCAACGGTATGTTCGGGCGATGACCCTCTCGGCCCGTGCCCATGCCCGTGTCGGACTGCTCGGCAATCCTTCCGATCTCTACGGCGGCAAGGGCCTCGGATTCGCGGTCGCGGAACTCGCCGCGACGGTCGAGCTTCGCGAGGGCGACGCGAACCTCGTTCCGGAAGGCATCCTGCGCGGCGGCTGGAGCCTCTTCGAGGACGTGCTGCGCAAGCGCGGCATCGATCCGCGATCACGGCCCTTCGCCATGGCGGTGTCGAGCGACATCCCCTTCCAGGCCGGGCTCTCCGGATCGAGCGCGCTGCTGATCGCGGCCTTCCGTGCCTGGTCGAGATGGTTCGGGATCGGGGCAAGCCGCATGGCGATCGCCGAACTCGCATGGCGCACCGAGAACGAGGTGCTTGGGATCCGCGCGGGCCCGCTCGATCGGCTGGTGCAATCGCACGAGGGCCTCGTGGCGATGGACTTCGCGGACCCCTTCGCAGAGGGCTCGCTCGAGCGGATCGACCCGGCGCTGCTGCCGCCGCTGCTGCTCGCCTGGCATGGCCAGGCCGGCGCGAGCTCGGGCGATGTGCACGGACCGATCCACGATCGGTGGCGCCGAGGGGACGAGACGATCACCCGAACGATGGCGGCGCTCGCGCTGAACGCCGTCGAAGGGCGCGACGCGCTCGAGGCGCGATCGTTCGAGCGGTTCCGCCGGTGCGTCGACCGCAACTTCGATCTGCGCCGCGAGGTGTTTCCGATCGCCCCGGAGGACGAGGCCCTCATCGACCTCGGCCGGCGATGCGGGGCCGGCGCGAAGTTTCCGGGATCCGGAGGCGCCGCACTCTTCGCCTGCCGCGACGAGGCGCACCGGTCCATGGTCGAGGCCGCATGCCGCGAGGCCGGGCATGCGACGCTCCGTCCGACGGTGGCCTTGCCAACGCTCCGGACCCGCGCCGTCTTCCTCGCGGCAGGCTTCGCGACGCGCCTGCATCCGATCACGATCGACCGCGCGAAGCCGCTGCTCGAGATCGGCGGCGAGCCGATCATGACGCGGCTGCTTCGGCAGGTGGAGTCGATGGGCGTCGTCGACGACGGCCTCGTCGTGGCGAACCATCGCTTCCATCGCGACTTCGAAGCGTGGCGCGACCATGCCTCGCCGGTCCTTCCGATCGCGGTGCTCGACGACGGTGCGACCTCGAACGACACGCGACTCGGCGCGGTGCGCGACCTGGCCTTCGCCCTCGATCGCGCCGACGACGCGCTCGGTCCGGCGGAGGATCTCGACGCGTGGCTCGTGCTCGCGTGCGACAACCTCTTCGAGTTCGATCTTGCCCGGATGGCCGAGGCGTTCGCCCGGCGCGGCCGCGGGCAACTCGTGGTGCGAGAGGTGCCACGGCCGGTCCCGCCTGGAAAGTACAGCGAGGTGATGCTCGCTTCGGACGGTCGCCTGATCGCGCGGTTCCGGGAGAAGCCGAGTGCTCCCGAGTCGAACCTGAGCGCGATCGCCGTGTATCTGCTGCCGCGGGAACTGCCGTCGCTGGTGCGGACCTACCTCGATGGCGGCGGCGAAGGCGATGCCCCGGGGCACTTCCTCGCCTGGCTGGCGAACCGCGCTCCCTTGGAGGCGCAGCGGCTCGACGGCCGCTGGCTCGACATCGGCAGCCCTGAAGATCTCGCTCGAGCCGATGTTTCGCCGCGAGGAGTGCACTAAACCCGGTTCGAGGATGGCGAACAGGCCGCCCTTGTTGCGGAGACCTGACCCAACCGGTAGCGTCCCCCCCCATGCACAAACTCACCTTCGTCGCTCTATCGTTGTCCGCGGTCATCGGCTCCGTCGGATGTCATCACACTCCCAAGCCTCGTCCTCGAATCGAGGCGATGAATGCGAAGCAGGATCTGATCCAGGGGAACCAGCGGTTCCTCGACGGCGATCTCGAGAACCACACCTGGCTGCACGAGCAGGTCGTCGAGACCGGCACCTACGGCCAGTCGCCTTCGATCGGCGTGCTGAGCTGCGCCGATTCGCGGGTGCCGCTTGAGCTGATCTTCGATCAGGGCGTGGGCGACCTCTTCGTCGTCCGGGTCGCAGGCAACTTCGAGGATGCCGCTGCCGCCGGCACCTTCGAGTACGGCGTCGAGGCGCTCGGCGTGCACACGATCCTCGTCCTCGGACACACGAAGTGCGGCGCGGTCGAGGCGACCCTCGCCGGCAAGACGCTTCCGGGCAACATGCCGACCTTCGTCGCGGCGATCGAGCCGGCGATCGCGGCCGCCGGCGGCGAGATGACCCTCGACGCCGCGGTCGAGGCGAACGTGCGCTGGCAGCAGAACGCGATGCTCGAGCGAAGCGCGATCCTGCGCAAGGCCGCCGACGAGGGCCGCATGCAGATGCTCGGCGCGATCTACGACGTCGACACCGGCAAGGTCCGCTTCATCGACTGATCCTCCCCCGCCAACACCGCCCGCCTTGCGTCGAGGCGGGCCTCGTCCCCTCTGGACCCACACCACGCCATGCGCTCCACGACCCGCGCGATCTTCACCGCCTTCCTTCCCGCTGCGCTGCTTGCGATCTCCCTGACCGGATGCCGAGGCTCGACCGAAGTGCCTCGCATGGGCTTCGTGCCCGACAGCATCCGGCTGAAGCCGATGTCGGGCGACAAGCTGACCCGTACGTGGGCGGCCCGTTCGATCAAGCCGCTCTCCTCCTACAGCTCGGTCCAGGTCGAGGCCGTCGAGGTGCCCGCCTACGCGGACATCGACTGCACCGACGAGCAGCTTCAGACCATCCGCACCACGCTGCAGAACGATCTCCAGAACTATCTCGGCAACGGCGGCGGCACCGGTCCGGTGCTCGTGGTGCGTGCCGCGATCACCGCGGTCAAGCCCAACAACCCGCTGCTCAACGTCGCGCCGCAGTCGCAGATGATGAAGCGCGGCTACGGCTACGGCGCGGTCGAGATCTACGCGACCGCGGGTCTCGGCGGCCCGGTCGTCGCCGCGATGGCCTCGACCGTCGACACCCAGCGCTTCTCCGCCGAGAAGCTCGAGGAGATGGGCACCGTCGAACGCGGCTGCCAGCAGTGGTCGCAGGCGTTCGCGGGACTGTTCGACTGAGCCGATGCGTGCCGGCACCGGTCGTCGCATCGAAACGATTGCTCGAGGGCCTCGCCGGCACACGGCGAAGCCCTTTCGCTTCCCGCAAGAAGGACCCGAGGGCATGATGCGTCGCCGATGGATCACGGTCGCCTCGATCGCGTGCGTGTTCGCCAGCCTTGCTGGGTGCGCCGCGCCACGGAGGGTGCATGAGATGACCGACGCCCCGCAGGATCGGCCCTACACCGTGGTCCTGGGAATCGCCCAGGACGGCGGCGTTCCGCAGGCGGGGAGCTTCCTCGATCCCCGATGGGACGATCCCGCTCGCCAGCGTGACGCCGTCAGCCTCGGCATCGTCGATCCGCGTTCCGGGCGCCGATTCCTCGTCGATGCGACGCCCGACTTCCGGCGCCAGACCCTCGAACTCTTCCGGATCTCGCGCGGCGCGGCGAAGCCGGTGCTCGACGGGGTCCTGCTCACGCATGCGCACATCGGGCACTACGCCGGTCTCATGTTTCTTGGTCACGAGTCGATCGGCGCGAAGGGCGTGCCGGTGTGGGCGATGCCGCGCATGGCGGAGTTCCTGCGGACCAACGGTCCATGGAGTCAGCTCGTCGCCTACGGCAACATCGAGCTTCGCCCGCTCGAGGCGGACGTGCCGGCCCTGCTCGAGACCGACCTGTCGGCGGTTCCCGTGCCCGTTCCGCATCGGAGCGAGTTCTCCGAAGTCGTCGCCTTCCGCATCGACGGGCCGAATCGCTCGGTGCTGTGGCTTCCCGACATCGACTCGTGGCGGGAGTGGGACGAGTGGGGCGTGCGGCTCGAGGAGGTGCTCGCGGAGGTCGACGTCGCGTATCTCGATGCGACCTTCTTCGCCGATGGCGAGTTGCCGGGCCGCGACATGAGCCGCATTCCGCATCCATTCATCCGCACCACGATCGAGCGGCTGAAGGCCCTGCCGGCGTCGGAGCGGGCGAAGGTCCGGTTCATCCACCTCAACCACACCAACCCCGCGCTCGACGCCGACTCGGAGGCCCGACGCGAGATCGAGGCGGCCGGCATGGCGGTGGCCGAAGAGGGCGAGATCGTCGAGTTGTGATGGGGTTCGCGCGAACACGCGGGCACGTCACGCGCGTTGCGCTCGCTGCGCTCGGCGGACGGTCAGATGGACGGATTGGACTGGATGGACCTGATCGACCCGGACGGCGAAGCGCCGCATCGGCTTTGGGAGCCTCGCGGTGAGCACTCTCAATCGCGATGCAGTCGGTTCGACTCCTCCTCGACTCTTCTCCTCTCTCCTTTCTCCTTTCTCCTTTCTCCTTTCTCCTCTCGCCTTTCTTGCTCCGGGCAGCTGGCATCGAATTGGCCGCTCGTGAATCGGAGGACTTGCGGTATCCAGGGTCCATCCCGTCGATCAAGTCCATCACGTCCATCAAGTCCACCCGTCCACTCTCACGGCTCCGCCCACGTTGCGTGCGGCGCC
>JBMTTG010000112.1:0-9179 GCA_049449095.1 Phycisphaerales bacterium
CGGCGTGAGGTCGAGCGGCCGTCATCCTCGGCGGGCGGTTCGGCCGAAGGCTCCCTATTGGCGGGCGGCGCCGCAGAGCCCGTGTCCGCAGTCGCCGACGGCGTCGAAGAGGCGGTCGAGGGACGAAGATCAGGGCCGCGCGGCTTCATGCGCTCCTCGGGCGGGGCCGACGCCGGCTCGCCGCGCTCGACGCCCGCCCGTGAGCGGGCCCGCTGCCACGCGGCGACGGAAGCCTCGCCGCTCGTCGGCCTCCTTCCGACGAGCCGCCCGAGCGGCGCGAGCAGTTCGCCGGGCTCGAGCCCTAGCCTCCGCACCGCGACGTCGAGCAGGAAGAGCCCGAGGGCGACGAGCACGAGCAGATCCCACGCCCGCTTCGGAGCGATCGGCACCGTGACCAGTTCGCGCAGGAAGAGTTCCGTCAGCCGCGGATCGCCGACCGAGAGCACGCGACCGCCGGTCTTCTCCGCGACCGCGCGAAGCCGCGCTTCGTCGTCGCGCTGCGCAAGATGCTCGCGCGGATACGGCACCGTCACCGCGCCGAGCACGTTCGCCGCGCGTCCATCGGGCCCCGGCACCGCGACGCTCACAAGGTGGGCCCCGAAGGCTTCGAGCGGGAAGCGCCCCGAGACGCGGCCCGGCCCCGCCTGGCGAAGCGCCAGCGGCGCGACGCTGCCGTCGGGCTTGACGATGCGCCCTTCGGCGCGAAGGAACCCCCGCGCTTCACCGCTCTCGGAGAACGACTCGACCTCGACGATCGCCTCCTCGCCTTCGACCCGCGTCGCGATGGTCACGTCGCGCGGTGCGGCGGGACGCATCGCCCAGCGCACCACCTCCTCCCAGAACCCTGGCGCGCCGGGCCACGCGGCCCACGAGCCGCCCCATCGTCCGCCCTGCTCGCTCGTGAAGGCGACCGCGCGGCCGGTGCCGTGGTTCCACCAGGCGAGGATCGGGTCGTCGCTCTCGTTGGTGCGGCGATCGAGCGCCACGCGAGCAAGCCCCTCCGCGGGCACGGTGAGCACGTATCCGGCGAGCGGCGGCAGCGCCCGGGCTTCGCGGATCGGACCCGCGGCGTCGCTCCGGAAGGTCGGCACGAACGGCTCGGGCTCGACGATCAGCGAGCGGCTCACCACCACCGCCTCCTTGATGAAGATCTCCGGCAGGGCCTTCGGATCGGTCACCTCGTAGAAGCGCCCCCCGGTGAACTCCGCCAGCCGCTCCATGTTGGTGCGGTCGATCGCCGACCCGTGACCCGCGACCATCACCGTGGTGACGGTGACGTCCTCGTCGATGTACTCCTGCACCAGCGCCTCGCTCGGCGGAAAGGCGTCGCCGTCGGAGATGATGATCACGTGCCGCTGCCCGAAGCGCACGCGACCCTCGGCCTCGAGGTCGCGCACGCCCTGCAGGTAGAGCTCCATCGCCGGGCCGAAGTCGGGCATGTCGCCGACGTTGAGCCGCCGCGCCGCAGCGACCGCGCGGGTCTTGTCGCCGGCGGGCTGCAGCGGGAACGCCCAGGTGCACTCGTTCGCGACGCCCCACTCGAAGGTGATGATGCCGACGTAGTCCTCCGGCGTGAGGGCGTCGATCGCGGAGATCGCGACCTGCTCGCTCCAGTAGTTCGCCTCGGCCATCTCGCAGGAGTGCAGGATCAGGCCGAGCACGCCGCGCACCAGCTGCCGCTGCTGCGGCGGATCCATCTGCACCGGGATCGCCTTCGCGGTCTCGGAGTCGATCCAGCCGCCGGCGCCGAAGGAGCGGTCGCCGCCCATCATGAGCAGGCCGCCGCCAAGATCGTGCACGTAGCTCGCGAGGAAGCGATCGGTCTCCATGTCGATCGCCCACCGCGGCAGGTTCGCGAGCACCACGAGATCGAAGCCCGAGATGATCGCCGCCGCGGCGCCGGCGAGCTGCTCGACGCTGCGCCGTTCGACTTCGAGCCCGCGGCTCGCGAGCGCCGCCTCGATCGCCTCGCCCTCGGCGCCTTCGCCGAGCACGAGCACGCGTCCCTCGCCGCCGGCGAAGACGACCGCCGCGCCGCGATTGTTCTCCTCGACCGCATCGGCCGCATCCGGATCGGGCTCGAAGATCGCCTCGAAGCGATGCGCGCCGGCCCCATCGAGCATGACCGGCACGAGGAAGGTGCTCACGCCCGCCTCGAGCGCGATCGGCAGCGAGGTGCCCGGCGAGCCCGGATCGAGATCGACGAGTCGCCCGTCGTGGCGCAGCACGATCCGTCCCGACGCGGCGCGGGGGCTGCGCAGCGTCATCCGCAGATCGACGACCTGCCCGATGCGGGCCCGCGTCGGCGCTCGCAACTCCTCGAAGACGATCTCGCCGTCGCGGCGATAGCGGATCGGCAGCACGTCGATGGGCACGCCGTTGGCCCGAGCCAGGTCCGCCGCCTCGGCGACCCGCTCCTCGGTCTCGTTGCCGTCGGAGACGAGCACGATCCGCGCCGCGGCGTCCTTCGGCACGATCGCGAGCGCCATCCGCACGCCCTCGGCGAGGTTCGTCGCCTCGTCCGCGCCGGCGTGCCCGCCGAAGGAGAGCACCGTCGAGGCTTCCGGCAGCGCGGCCACCTCCGCCCGCTTCGCGACCGTGACCAGCGCGAGGCGATCCTCGGGCCGTTCCCGCGCGTCGGCGGCGGCCTTGAGGAACGACTCCGCGTCCGCGAGCGCGTCGCGCGGCACCGACCGGCTCGTGTCGGCGACCACGATCACCGCGAGGTCGTCGCTGCGCTTCACCCAACTCGGCTCGGCGAGTGCCGCCGCGAGCAGCACGATCACGATCGCGCGAAGCGAGAGCGAGATCCATCGCCTCGCCGGTGAGAGCGTGCCCGCAGCGCGGCGGGCGAGCCACCACGCCAACGGCACCAGCAGCAGGAGCAGCAGCCAGCCGGGATGCTCGAAGCGGATCGGAAAGTCGCTCACCGTGTCCGATTCCCTTCCGCCTCGATCGGCGGCCGATCCGGCGGTTCGCCGATCGATCGTTCCGCCGCGATCGCCAGCCGATCGTTGCCCGAGTCGAGCACCGCGACCACACCGTCACGCACCTCGACCGCCCAAGGATACTTGAGCCGCCCCGGCTTCCCGCCAAAGCCGCCCCAGGCGCCCAGGCTCGAGCCATCGCGCGGATCGAGCCGCTGCACACGGTTGTTGCCGAACTCGGTGACGAGCAGCAGGCCGTCGGCATCGAAGGCGAGACCGTAGGGATAGGCCAGCCGCCCCGGCTCGCGACCGAGTTCGCCGAGGATCCGCTTCACTCGGCCCGCGAAGTCGGTCACCACGATGCGATGGTTGCCGCTGTCGGCGATGAAGAGCTCCTCGCCGAGGATCGCCATCGACTGCGGACGGCGAAAGCGCTCGCCGGTCTCCGAGCCGTCGAATCCGTGGAGGAACTCCCCCTGCGGCGTGAACGCCTGCACACGATCGGCGCCCCCGTACTCGCTCACGAGCAGCGTGCCGTCGGGAAGGCGCAGCACGTCGGTCGGATAGATGAATCGCCCCGGCTCGGTGCCGTAGGACCCGAAGCGCAGGAGTTCGCGTCCCTCGCGATCGAAGGCGATCACGCGGTGGTAGTGCGTGTCGGGCACGAGCACGGTGCCGTCGGCCTCGACGGTGATCCCGGTCGGGAAGCCCAGCCGGAACTCGGGCATGGTCCAGCCGCCGACGACCGCGCCGTCGCGATCGAGCCGCTGCACGCGTCCGGAGCGATCGACGATCCAGTAGGAACCGTCCTGCGGATCGATCGAGAGGGCGCGGGGCTTGCGGAATCGACCCGGCACCGAGCCTGGCCCGCCAAGGATGCGCTCGACCGCGAGCGCCTGCGGCAGGCCGGACGGGTCCGCCTCCTCACCGTTCGCTTCGGCCTGCGTGGCCGGCGCTCGCTCGCCGCAGGCGCCGAGCCCGAGCATGAGAAGCGGCAGAAGCAGCGGAACGAACGAACTCGCGACAATCCGTCCACCTCGTCGCATGCCGCGACGGAACGCGATCGACACGGCGATCGCCGCGGCGAGTCCGATCGCCGCCATCGCGAGCGTCGCCAGCACGACCGTCTCCCCGCGCTGATAGTGGATCGCGTTGAGCACCGCCGTCGCGATCGTGGCATCGCCCGGCGGCGCGCGCCGGCTCGCAAGCGCGACCTCGCCGAGCGAAAGCGAGGTGACGATGGCCCCCGCGGAGACGCCCGCCGCGATCGTCCGCGGGGCCTCGGCCCTCAACACTTCGCCAAGCCGTCCAGGCGCATCGGTGGTGGCGAGATCCATCGCGGCACGGCTCCGCGTGCGGGCAAACCACCAGCCCGCCGCCGCCGCGACGATGCCGAAGCGACCGAGATGGCCGAGCACGAGGATCGCCGGCGAGTCGTAGATCGCGTCGAGCATCGGCCGATTCCAGAAGAGGATCATCGCGCTCGCCGCGATCGCGACCGGCGTGCCCGCGACCGCCGCCCAAGCCAGCGACTCGATCAGCGCGAGGGTTCGCGCGAGCCGTGACCGATCGATCCACAGGGCATGAAGCGCCATCGCGAGGAGCGCCGCCGCCGCGCCCGACGCCAACGCCACGAGGGCCGTCGGGACGAGCGCCTCCCCGTGCAGCAGCATGAACTCCCGAAGCGAACGCCCGTCGATGCCGGGTTCGCCGAAGATGCCGGCGGCGAGGAGCACCAGCGGGCCGAGGGAGAGCCCGACGGGCACCGCGATGCCGAGGCGCGCCATCGCACCGAGGCGAGACGGCGCCGCTGCATCGCCATTCCACTCCGCATCACCGTCATCCGACGCGGGGCGAGGCATCGTCGAGGCCAGCGCGACGAGCAGGACGCCCGGAAGGAACCCGAACGCGCCGGCGCGGATCACCTCCGTCGGCGCAGCCCCGTCGGCATCCAAGGTGCGCAACTCGAAGCCGAAGGTCCGCACGCCCGCGAGATCGAACGCGACCGTCGTCGACCAGAGCAGGACCGCGACCGCCGCGGCCCCCCGCGCGATCGCCGGCAGGTCCTCCCGCAAGGCGATCGCCAGCCGTCGCGAAGCCGGCAACGCATCGAGCGAAGCCAGCACTTCGACCGCCCGACGCGAACCGCGATCCGCGACGCGATCCGCCGCCACGCTCCACGCGACGATCGGCCACGAGACCGCGAGCAACCCCAGCGCGAGGCTTCCTTCGCGCAGCCAGCCCGTCGCGTCGTGCCGGGCCGCGAAGTCTCCAAGCGCCGTGCCCGGACCGACCGAGATCCAGAGCCCGTAGAACGCGAGCCATCCGGGAATCGCCAGCGGCACGATCGCCGCCACGCGAAGCCACCTCGTCCCCGGTGCGGCGAGCCTTCGGCCTGGCAGCCATCCGGCAAGCCCCGCCAGCACGCCGATCGAGATCGTCCACCCCATCGTCCGCACCATCGAGGCGGACAGATCGGCTCCACCGGCCCTCGGCTCCGTCGCTGGATCGGGCGCCGAGGCAACCGCCGCGACCAGCGCCACGAGCACCGGCGCCGCCGACAGAAGGAGGATCGCGGTGGCCAAGCCCGCCGCGACGACGATCGCCGAGCGCGGCGCGGCGAGCGTCACGTCACGGTTCGCCCGCGGCACCATCGCCATTCGAGGGCGCGGCCTCGACGCCCGCGTCCGCCTCGACTTCCGAATCGTCCGCCTCGCGTCCGATCGGCACGACCGGCGGTGCGGTCAGGATCCGCATCGCGATCGCGACGGCCTCGTCCATCGACTTCGAAGCGCGTCCGTAGTCGAGCCGCAGCGGATCGGGCACCTCGAGCGCCGCGGCCTGCACGGCGTCATCCCCTTCAAGCGCCTCGAGATGGACGAGCGGCGCGTTCCGCGACGCGGTCCGCATCAGCGCGACTTCGGCCTCCTTCGAGAGCAGGAACTCGAGCAGCCTGACCGCCCCGTCTGGGTTCGGGCCGCCCCGCACGATCGCCGCGGTGTTGGGCACCACCAGCGTGCCGCCGCCGGGCGCCTCGTCGGGGGCGTGCCGCGGATAGACGAGTTCGACCGCGAAGCCGCGATCCTGTGCAACCCATACGTCGTCGGTGTCGGTGAGCCCGACGTCCGCCTCGCCCGAGGCGACCGCCTCGACCACCGCCGCATTCCCGCCCGGCAGCAGGCGAATCCCGTTCTCGGCGAGCCCCTCGAGGAACGCCTCGTAGTAGCCGGGCATGACCTCGCGGTCCCAAGTGCGCTTCATGGCGCCGAGGTGCCCGCGGGTGGTGCCGAAGCGCGGATCGGCCATCACGATCCGGTCCTTCCACCACGGTCGGGTCAGGTCCATCCACGTCCGTGGCACGCGATCGGCGGGAACCCGATCGGGCGCGTAGACGATCACGCGAGCGCGTCCGGAGAAGGCATGCCAGCGTCGCTCGGGATCGCGCCACGCCTCGGGCCAGTCGGTGAGGCGGTCCGCTGGCGGTGCCATGAGCAGGCCTTCTTCGGCGAGCTGGGCCATCATGAACGGCTCGCTCGACCAGAGCACGTCCGCCCTCGGCCGCGACGCCTCGTCGCGGATGCGGTTCACGAGCCCGGTGGTCTTGGTCGCCTCGGTGTCGTATCGCGCGACGACCTCGAGGCCGGATTCCTCCTCGAACTGGGCGAGCAAGGGCCGCGCGACGTAGTCGTCGGCGGAGACGTAGATCGTCACCTGCTCGCGGGGATCGCCGCAGGCGACGAGCGCCGTCGCGAACGCCGATCCAAGGACCATCGTGATCGCGCGACGAATCGCGCCGATCACGCGCCGCCTCCCGAGGCGGGCGTCTCGGCCGGCTCGGCTGCCGGCTTCGCGGCAGGCTTGACGAGCTTCTTGAGCGATCCGAAGTAGTGGCGATGCGCCTCCCGCAGATGCGGTGGCACCGGATCCTCCTCCGCCGCGGCCCCGGGGGCCGACGCCTCGAGGTTCCGGTCGATCCGCTCGAGCGGAAGCGTCGCCTCGCCCACCTCGATCTCGCCCTCGATGAGCGTGCGCATGATCACGTCGCCCTCGCGCAGGACCCCGGCCTCGCGCACGATCTCGGTGCCGGTCTCGGTCTCCTGACGCGGCGCGACGCCGCCGCGTCCGCGGCCTCGTCCACCCATGCCAGGACCGGGCTCCTCGCCCGAGCCGGAGCCCGGCTTCATGAAGCCCTGCGAACCAAGGCCGCGAGCCCGGGCGCGGGACGCGCTCTGGGCCGCGCGAGCCTGCTTGAGCATCTGCTGCATCGACTCCATCTGCGAGAGCATCTGCTGCGCCTCGGATCCGAACTGGCCCTCGCCCGCGTTCTGGCCGCCTTGACACTGCGAGGCCATCTGCTTCATCGCCTCGGACATCGCCTTCGACTGCGACTGCGATCGCTGCGCGGCCTGCGCCATCTTCATCAGTTCCTGCCGCTGCGACTCGTTGAGGTTCGAGGCGTTCTGAACCGCTTCGCGAAGGCGCTGCATGTCCTCGGGCGACAGTTCGCCCGCCTGCGCCGGATCGAGACCCGCCGCACGGAGCGCGTCGTCGAGATCCTGCCGCTCGGCGGCGAGCTTCTCGAGCTGCTCCGCGAGCTTCTCGAGCTCCTTCGCGAGCGCCTCGCGCTCCTCGTCGGTGAGCCCGCCCTCTTCCGGCGACTTCTCGAGCGTGTCCCGCATCGCCTCGATCGCCTGCGAGGCCTTCTCGTAGTCGCCAAGCCGCATCGCGAGCGCCAACTCCTGCGCGAGCCCTTCCGCCGGAACGTCGAGTTCCGAGAGCGCGTCGCGCATCGCCTCCGCGGCCGCGGCATCCTCGCCCGCAAGGATCGACTCGAGGCGCTCCTCGAGCGCCGTCATGCGACGAATCGCCTCGAGCCGGATCTCCTCCGGATCCTCGAGCGCCTTGAAGGGATCCTCGCCCTCCTCACCGAGCAGATCGGAATCGCCGAGCGCCGACTCGAGTTCAGGCTGTTCGCGGATCGCGGTCTCGAGTTCGGCGAGCGCCTCGTTGGCTTCGTCGCGCGCGGCCGTCGCCTCCTCGGCGTTCGCCGAGGGCGTCCACGAGATCGCCGGAACCAGCGCCTCGACGAGCACCGCCGCGACGAGCACCGGGATCGCCCACCACCAGCCGTGCGGCGCCTCGGGACGAAGCGATCGGCGAAGGGTGGCGCGAAGAGCCGGATCGGCGGCGCGGCGTTCGGCATCGGCGACCGCGGCCTGCGCGAAGGGATCGTTCGATCCGCCGCTCGCGATCGCGATCGAGAGCCGGTCGCGAAGCCCAAGCACCCCGTCGGCCTCGATCGCCGCTTCGAGCGATGTCGGGGGATGGAGCAAGGCCCGGATCGCGACCGCGGCGAGCGCGCAGGCCGTGATCACCGAGACGGTCGCCCACCAGGGCGGCATCTCGACCGGAAGCAACTTGCCCGCGAGGAACGCGGCGAAGAGGGCGATCGCCGCGACGATCAACGTGCGCGGCAGCGCCTCGACGGCGCGGCGAAGCCGAAGCCGGCTTCGGGCCACGGAGACGAGCCGTTCACAGGAGGTCA
This sequence comes from Phycisphaerales bacterium, assembly GCA_049449095.1. Taxonomy (GTDB): domain Bacteria; phylum Planctomycetota; class Phycisphaerae; order Phycisphaerales; family SM1A02; genus VGXO01. The sequence continues at coordinate 8,473 of JBMTTG010000112.1, forward strand.
TCGCGTCGCTGCTCCAAGGGATCGGATCCGGACGGCGGAGCACCGTCCGACGGGTCCCCAAGCGTACGTCGCGAATCGGCTTCGGGCTGCCGAACTCAGGCGTCGTCCGTCTCTGCCGCGCGCCGCCCTTCACGGCGGGATTGGCTGCGGTATCGGGCCCGGCGTTTCGCATACTCCGCCGGCGCGATCGGCAGCGAGATCGGCTCGCCGTCCTTCCACTGGCGATGGAGCTTCTCGAGGAAGGGCACGCACCAACGGCAACCGGTGCCGGCGCCGAGGCACTCGGAGATCTGGCTCGGCACCTTGGGCTCGGTGCGGCGGATGAAGTTCGCGAGCTTGCGAAGGCTCACGTGGAAGCAGAGGCAGACCTCGTCGTCGGGGTCCATGCCCGCCGGGGCTGGCTCGGGCGGCGTGGCGTCGGCGTCGTGCGTCACGCCGGGAGCGTAGCGGGCGAGAGGCGTGGAGCTTCGGGTGCGGGCCACGTCGCGCGGCTGGTGCTCACTGCGCTCGGCGGGCTCGCGGCCTCCAGCGATCGCGAGATCGACACCTCCCGACTCCGCACGACCCCTCCGCCTCGCTTCGCTCGGCACCTCCCCCGAACTGCTGCGCAGTTCCGGGGAGGAGTTGATCCAACGTGCGAACGCGCTCGCTCGACGTCGATCGCGCGAAGGACGACACTCCTCCCCGGAGTCGCCACGCGATTCAGG
>JBMTTG010000113.1:0-9134 GCA_049449095.1 Phycisphaerales bacterium
CCGCGCCGGCGAACCACCGCGACCCCCGTCGGCCTGGAGCAATCCGGGACGACGGCGGGTTGTCGTTGGCGACGGCGACGGCAACGGAAGCGATCTTGCGGCGCTGCTTGCCCATTGGACTGGGGTGAGGCGGCACCGACCGAAGTCCGTCACGGGCGGCAGGCATGTCGCCCGCGCCACGCCCGTCCGAGTCGAGGATTGCACGGCGGCCGGAGGCCTACGGCCGACCGATGCGCGCGGGCGGCGAACCACCCCGCGCGAACCGTGCTCCGGCGATCGCGCCGCGTCGCGCGTGGCCGAGTGCCTCGATCGATCCGCCGTAGACTCGGCCCCGTGTCGATCCCGGCGTCATCCCCGGCCCTTCCGACCTCGGCGCTCGTCGCGATCGGCGGCGCTCTCGGTTCCCTCGCGCGGTTCGGGGTCGATCAGGCCATGCCGCCCTTCGACGCCGCGACGCCGTCGTTCCCGTGGTCGACCTTCACGGTGAACCTTGCGGGAGCGTTCCTCCTTGGATTGGTGCTCGCCGTCGCCGAGGCTCGCCGTGATCGCGCGGTGTGGCTTCAGTTTCTGGTGGGGGTCGGCTTCTGCGGTTCGTTCACCACGCTGTCGACGGTCTCGGTCGAGTGCGTGCAGATGCTCGACGGTCCGCAGAGGGGGCTCGCGGCGATCTATCTCGCCGCCTCCTTCGCCGGCGGCGTGCTGACCGCCTGGCTCGGCGCCCGCCTCGGGGCCGCGACGACTCCGCCGCGAGATCGCGCCGGCCTACGCGGCTCGGCGAATTCGGGCCCGTCTCCCAAGGCGGCGCCGTGAGCGTCTCCTTCCATGAACTGGCGGGCATCGCCCTGACCGGTGCGGTCGGCGCGGTCGTCCGCCACCACCTTGGCGCGTACGTCCATCTGACCGTGAATCGACTCGCGCGGCACCACCAGCCGTTTCCCTACGGCACCCTCGCGGTGAACATCGCGGGCTCCTTCGTGCTTGGACTCGTGACGGCGCTCGCGAGCTCCGGTTCGGTCACCCTGATCGCCGCCTCGATCCTGGGCAACGGCTTCTGCGGCGCGGTGACGACCTTCTCCACCGTCGCGGTCGATCTCGAACGCATGCTTGCCGCGAAGCGATTCGGCCGTGCCCTGATCGATCTCACGCTCACCTGCGGCGGCGGCATCGCCGCGGCGTGGCTGGGCCTGCACCTGCTCGGCTCGACCTGACTCCAGCGCCGATCCTGCTCACGTCGCACCGCCCCGGGAGCGAGATCCGCCCATGGCCACGGCGCCGCGGGCTCGGCGGCCGGAACGCCGGCGCCGGAGACGCTCGACCAGTCTGTGCGGCAGGTCCGCAGACTGGACCGATCAACGCCGCATGAGCCACTCCGCCTCGAGCCTCGCGTCCCTGCCGCCCGACCTGCACGCGAGTTCGCTCGTCAACCCCGATCTGGCTCCGGTGCCCGAGTCGCAGCGGACCTGGACCACCTACAGCTTCGTCGCCCTCTGGATGGGCATGGCGCACTGCCTCCCGACCTACATGCTCGCGGGCGGCCTCGTCGCGCAGGGCATGAACTGGTGGCAGGCGCTGCTGACGATCGGCCTCGGCAACCTGATCGTGCTGATCCCGATCCTGCTCAACGCGCACCCCGGCACCAAGTACGGCATTCCCTTCCCGGTGCTCGTGCGAAGCAGCTTCGGCACCGTCGGGGCGAACGTCCCGGCGATCGCGCGGGCGATCGTGGCGTGCGGATGGTTCGGCATCCAGACCTATCTCGGCGGCGAGGCGATGAAGACCTTCCTCGTCGCGGTGTGGCCCTCGTTCGCCACGCTCGGCGGCGAGACGACGGTGATGGGGCTCGGCGTGCCGAGCGCGATCTGCTTCGGGTTCTTCTGGCTCGTCAACATCGGCATCATCCTCGTGGGCATGAACGCGCTGCGCCACTTCGAGAACTGGGCGGCGCCGCTGCTGATGGTGCTCGCGATGTGGCTGCTGGTCTGGCTGGTGATGAAGGTGGGCGGCGCCGGCCCCGCGCTCGACGAGCCGTCGAAGTTCGACTCCCTCGGCAGCTTCTGGAAGGTGTTCGTCCCGTCGCTCACCGGCATGATCGGATTCTGGGCGACGCTCAGCCTCAACGTCCCGGACTTCACCCGCTACGGCAAGGGCCAGCGCGAGCAGGCGTGGGGGCAGACCCTGGGACTGCCGACCACCATGATCGCCTTCAGCGCGATGGCGGTGGTCATCACGAGCGCCTCGCAGGCGCTGCTCAAGGGCGTCGATCCGTCGGAGCTGTGGGACCCCATGAAGGTGCTCGCGTACCTCACCAGCCCCACCGCGCCGCCGGGGCTCGAGGCGCCGGTGATCGCCAGCGACGCGGCTCGGCTCCTCACCGCGCTGATCGCCCTCGTCGGCGTCGCCGCCGCCACCATCTCGACCAACATCGCCGCGAACATCGTGAGCCCCGCCAACGACTTCGCGAACCTCGCGCCGCGCTTCATCTCCTTCCGCACCGGCGCCGTCGTCACCGGCGTCGTCGGCATCCTCATCATGCCGTGGCGGCTGCTCGCGAGCGCCGACACCTACATCTTCGAGTGGCTCGTCGGATACTCCGCGCTGCTCGGCCCGATCGCCGGCATCATGATCGCCGACTACTGGGTGGTGCGGCGACGGACCCTCGACGTGCCGGACCTCTACCGCCACGAAGGCCGATACGGCCGCGTCAACTGGATCGCGATGGCGGCGCTCGCGCTCGGCGTCGCGCCGAACCTGCCCGGATTCCTCGCCGCGGTGAAGGTCGTCGAGGTCGGCTCGTTCTGGACGGCGCTCTATCCGTACTCGTGGTTCACCGGCTTCGCGATCTCGGCGGTCGCCTATCTCGCGGGCATGCGGCTGCGACGCACGGCCTGATCCGCCTCAGTCCTCGACCACCTCGTCCACGAGCGCAAGCCCGCGGTCGATGATCTCGAACGCCTCGGCCATCTGCGGCTCGTCGATGCAGAGCGGCGGATTGCACATGAGCAGGTTCCACTGCAGCACCGTGAAGAGGCCGTTCTCCTTGAGGAACGCCCCGAGCTTCGCCATCGCCGGATGGCTTCCGGCGTAGGGCACGAGCCGCTCGCCGCGGGTGTTCTTCTGAAGCTCGATCGTGCCGAAGAGGCCGATGTTGCGGTGCTCCTTGACGCAGCGGTGCCGCGCCTTCATCCGCTCCATGTGCCCGCGCATCACCGCGCCCATGCGGGCGGCGTTCTCGATCATGCCTTCGTCGATCAGCACCTCGATCGCCGCGAGGGCGGCGGCGCGGCACATCGGATGGGCGTTGTAGGTGAGGCCGCCCCAGAAGCCGGGCTCTCGGAAGTGCTCGGCGATGGGATCGGAGAGCGCCATCACCCCGAGCGGCAGGTAGCTCGAGGTGAGCCCCTTCGCCATGGTCACGATGTCGGGCACGATGCCGCCGTGCTCGAAGGCGAAGAGTCGGCCGGTGCGGCCGAAGCCGCACATCACCTCGTCGCACACGAGCAGGATGCCGTGCTTCTCGAGCAGCGCCTTGAGCCCGGCGAGATAGCCCTCCGGCGGCGGCAGGATGCCGTTGGTGCCGGTGACGGTCTCGATGAACATCGCCGCGATGTGCTGCGGCCCCTCGTAGGCGATGATCTCCTCGAGGTAGCGGAGGTTGTTCGCGACGATCTCCGCATCGCTTGCGCCGAAGCTGAAGTCGTAGGGCCGCGGGTCGAGCACCCGCACCACGCCGGGCATGCCCGGCTCGGCGGGCCACCGCCGCGGATCGCCGGTCAGCGTGATCGCGCCGTGGGTGCCGCCGTGGTAGCTGCGGTGGCGCACGAGGATCTTGTGCCGGCCGGTGTAGAGCCGCGCGGCCTTGATCGCGTTCTCGTTCGCCTCGGCGCCGCCGAGGGTGTAGAAGAAGGTGTTGAGGTTCCCCGGCACGATCTCCGCGAGCTTCAGCGAGAGCCGGGCGCGGATCTCCGTCGCGATGCCCGGAAAGGCGTAGGCGAGCGTGGCGGCCTGATCCTGGATCGCCTTGACCACCCGCGGATGGCCGTGGCCGATGTTGACGCTCATCAGCTGGCTGTTGAAGTCGATCCAGCGCCGGCCCTCGGGGCTGTAGAGATGGATGCCCTCGGCGCGGGCGACCGGGATCGGCGCAACCTTGCCGGTCGCGCTCCACGAGAAGAGGCTGTGCTTGAGGCACGCCTCGATCATCTCCTTCGATCCCATGGAACCGACCGGGGCGGATGTCATGTCTGCTTCCTTGTGGTCGTCGACGGGCGCCGGCCTTCGTCGCGAGGCTTCAACTCATCCAGGTCTGGTCGCGCTGCAGCGCCCACTTGCTGGTGATCTTGCGCTGGCGGGTCCAGAAGCGGTACCCGTCCCATCCGGTGATGTTGCCGTGGCCGAAGCACGAGTCGTTCCATCCACCGAAGCCGAAGGGCTCGCGAGGCACCGGCACCCCGATGTTCACGCCGCACATGCCCGCCTCGACCCGCTCCATCACCCGTCGCGCGATGTCGCCGCTCGAGGTGTAGACGCTGCTCGCGTTGCCGTAGGGGTTCGCGTTCTCGATCTCGAGGGCGGCATCGATGCTCGGCACGCGGATCACGCTCAGCACCGGCCCGAAGATCTCCTCGCACGCGGCCTTCATGCTCGGGCGGCATCCCTCGAGGATCGTCGGCCCCACCCAGAATCCGCCCGCGTCGCCCGCGGCGCCGCGACCGTCCACGGTGATCGCGACCCCGTCGCGCTCCGCCTGATCGACGTAGCCGACGATGCGCTCGCGGGCCGCGGCGGTGGTGACCGGCCCGAGGTCCTTGCCGAGGACGATCTTCCTCGCGCGATCCCGCACCGCTTCGAGGATGTGGTCGACCTCGCCCACCGCAAGCAGCACGCTCGCGGCCATGCAGCGCTGTCCGGCGCAGCCCGTGAACGACGCCACCACGTTCTCGGCGGTGAGCGCGACGTCCGCATCGGGCACCACGATCAGATGGTTCTTCGCCCCGCCAAGGCAGAGGGCCCGCTTGCCGTGGCTCGAAGCGCGGGCGTAGACCTGCCGCGCGACCGCGGTGCTGCCGACGAATCCGACCGCCTTGACCTGCGGATGGTCGCACAGGGCCTCGACCACCTCGCGTCCGCCCTGCACGATGCTGAACACGCCCGACGGAAGGCCCGACTCCTCGAGCATCTCGGCGAGGCGCAGCGTCGACAGCGGAACCCGCTCGCTCGGCTTGAGGATGAACGCGTTGCCGCCGACGAGCGCCTGCGGCAGCATCCACAGCGGCACCATCAGCGGGAAGTTGAACGGCGTCACGCCCGCGACGATGCCGAGCGGTTCGTAGGCCACCTCGCACGCCACGCCGCGGCTCACCTCGAGCTGGTTCCCCGCCGCGAGGTTCGGCAGCGAGCATCCGAACTCGAGGCACTCGATGGCCTTCTCGACCTCGGCCTTCGCCTCGGCGAAGACCTTGCCGTTCTCGTGCGAGACGAGCCACGACAACTCGTCGATCCGCGCCACCATGAGTTCGCGCAGCCGGTAGAGCACCTGCGCCCGCTCGCGGATCGGCCAGTCGCCCCACGCGGCCGCCGCCGGCCGCGCAGCCTGCACCGCGGCGTCGACGTCGTCGGCACCGCCGAGATGGACGCGGGCGATCGCCCGTCCGAAGCGGGGATTGAGGATCTCCGCCGACGCCTTCGAGGAGAGCGCGTCGCGCCAGGCGCCGCCGATCCAGTGGCGCGCGTCGGCGTAGGCGGTGAAGGCGTCGGAGGTGGCGGCGAACGAACCGACCCGCGGGCCGGACTGCTTGACGATCATCGCGAGGCTCCTCGATCGACCGCGGACGGACGCGACTGCTCGAAGCGGGTGCGGCTGGCGCGGGCGTAGTCGGGAAACGCCTCGCGAGGCACGAAGCGGCCGCGTCCGGCCTCGGCCCTCAGGTCGCCGTCCTTCCACAGGACCTTCCCGCGGCTGATCGAGATCGCCGCGTTGCCGGTCACGGTCATGCCTTCGAACACGTTGAAGTCGCCTCGCTGGTGATGGGTCTTCGCGGAGATCGTGCGGGAGCGCTCTGGATCCCACACCACGACGTCCGCATCGGAGCCCGGAGCAAGCAGGCCCTTCCGCGGCGCGAGGTTGAAGATCCGCGCGGCGTTGGTGCTCGTGAGCGCCACGAACTCGCTCGGCGTGATCCGTCCGGTGCGGACTCCGTGATGCCAGAGCACGCTCATGCGGTCCTCCACTCCGCCGGTCCCGTTGGGGATCCTGCGGAAGTCGCCGCGTCCCATCCGCTTCTGCTCGGTGGTGAAGACGCAGTGGTCGGTCCCGATCACGGAGATGGTGCCGTCGGCGATCCCTTCCCACAGCGCGGCCTGATGCTCGCGCGGACGGAACGGCGGGCTCATCACGTGGTGCGCCGCCTGGTCCCAGTCGCGGTTCAGGTAGACCGAGTCGTCGACGACGAGGTGCTGGACGAGCGCCTCGCCGAAGGCGCGCTGGCCGGCGGCGCGGGCCCGCCCGATCGGCTCCATCGCGTCGCGGCAGGAGGTGTGCACCACGTAGAGCGGCACCGCGAGCACCTCGGCGAGCCGAAGGGCGCGATGGCTCGCCTCGCCCTCCACCGCCGGCGGCCGCGAGAGCGGATGGGCCTCGGGCCCGGTGATGCCCGACTCGAACAGGGACTGCTGGAGATGGGCGACGAGTTCGCCGTGCTCGGCGTGGACGAGGCAGATTCCGCCGAGGTCGCGGACGCGCAGGAAGCTCTCGACGAGCACTCCGTCGTCCACCATGATCGCGCCCTTGTAGGCCATGAAGTGCTTGAAGCTCGTGATGCCCTGCTTCACCACCTCGGCCATCTCGCCGAAGACCTGCTCGCCCCACCACGTCACCGCCATGTGGAAGGAGTAGTCCGCCGCCGCCTTCGCCGCGCGGCCGCGCCAGGTCTCGAGCGCCGCGAGCATGCTCTCCTGCGGCGCGGGGATCACGAAGTCGACGATGGTGGTCGTGCCGCCCGCCGCCGCCGCCGCGGTGCCGGAGAGGAAGTCGTCCGCGGAGACCGTGCCCATGAAGGGCAGTTCCATGTGCGTGTGCGGATCGATCCCGCCCGGCATGACGTAGGCGCCGCTCGCGTCGATCACCGTCGTGCCCGCGGGCGCGTCGAGGCCCTCGCCGACCGCGGCGATCGTCTCGCCGACCACCAGCACGTCCGCACGCCGCTCTCGCTCGGCGGTGGTCACCGTGCCGCCTCGGATCAGGATCGAGTCCGCCATGGGTTCTCCCGTCGGCGCCTTGCGCCCGTGGATGCTCACTCCGCGCCGATCGCGCCGTAGGACTCCGGCCGGCGATCACGATAGAACTGCCACGTGCTGCGGACCTGGTCGATCATCGCGAGGTCGAGGTCGGCGACGACCAGTTCGTCGCGATCCTCGCTCCCCTCGACCATGATCTCGCCGCGCGGATTGGTGAAGTAGCTCGTGCCGTAGAACTTGCCGATGTTCCACGGGGCTTCGGTGCCCACGCGATTGATGCAGCCCATGAAGTAGCCGTTGGCCACCGCATGCGCCGGCTGCTCGATCTTCCAGATGTACTGCGACAGCCCCGCGACGGTGGCGGAGGGGTTGAACACGATCTCCGCCCCGGCGAGCCCGAGGCAGCGGGCCCCCTCCGGGAAGTGGCGGTCGTAGCAGATGTAGACGCCGATCGTCGCGTAGCGGGTCTTGAAGACGGGATAGCCGCCGGTGCCGGGCTTGAAGAAGAACTTCTCCCAGAAGCCGGGATTCACCTGCGGAATGTGGTGCTTGCGGTACTTGCCGAGATAGGTGCCGTCGGCGTCGTACACCGCGGCGGTGTTGTAGAGGACGCCGCTCATCTCCCGCTCGTAGACCGGCACCACCACCGCCATCCGATGCTTCTTCGCCAGCGACGCGATGTGCTCGGTGGTCGGCCCCGGCACCGGCTCCGCGGCGTCGTACCACCGCACGTCCTGGCTCGGGCAGAAGTACGGGCCGTTGAAGATCTCCTGCAGGCAGAGGATCTGCACGCCCCGCCGTCCGGCGTCCTCGATCATCGGCTCGTGCTTCTCGAGCATCGCCTTCTGGATCTCGGCGACCGGGCGGCTCTCGTCGTTGATCGGATTCGAGCACTGGATGAGGCCGCAGCGGACCACGCGTGACGACTCGCTCATGGACGGTTCTCCTGCGCACGTCGAGTTGCCGACCGACGCCTGCGCTCGCCGGTCATCCGTGCGAGCCCTTCTTCGGACGCAGCGGGTGCCGCGGCGGGTCGGAGACGTGCTCGTTCCACGTCGCCGCCGCCACGCCGTGCGCCACCGGAGCCATCTCGATGCAGTCCGGCACCGGACAGACGATCTTGCAGAGGTTGCAGCCCACGCACTCCGACTCGTCGACGGTCGGCACGCGGGTGCCGGGCTGCGGATGGATGCACTGGTGCGCGCCGTCGTGGCACGCCGCCACGCAGAGCTGGCAGCCGATGCACTTCGACGCGTCGATCTTGGCGACGGTCTCGTAGTTGAGGTCGAGGTCGCCCCATTCGCGGAAGTTCGGGACGGCCTTGCCGACGAGATCGTCGGGGCGCTCGAACCCGTGGGTCCGCATGTACTCCTCGAGCCCGTCGATCATGTCCTCGACGATGCCGTAGCCGCGGAGCATCACCTCGGTGCAGACCTGCACGCTGCTCGCGCCGAGCAGCATGAACTCGACCGCGTCGCGCCAGTTCGTGACGCCGCCGATGCCGCTGATCGGCAGTCCGAACGACGGCTCGCGGGCGAGGGCGGCCACCATGTGCAGGGCGATCGGACGCACCGCGGCGCCGCAGTAGCCGCCGTTGGTGCTGGCGCCGCCCACCCGCGGCTCGGGCACGAAGCGGTCGATGTCGACGCCGATGAGGCTCTTGATCGTGTTGATGAGGCTCACGCCGTGGGCCCCGCCCCGCTTCGCGGCGAGGCCGTGCGGCACGATGTCCGAGACGTTCGGGGTGAGCTTCACGATCACCGGCACCGTGCTGAACTCGACCGCCCAGGAGGTGATCCGCTCGTTGACCGCGGGCTCCTGGCCGACCGCGCTGCCCATGCCGCGCTCGCACATGCCGTGCGGGCAGCCGAAGTTGAGTTCGATGCCGTCGGCGCCGCAAT
>JBMTTG010000114.1:0-8997 GCA_049449095.1 Phycisphaerales bacterium
GCGATCTCTCGGGCGTCTCGCGTCACCTGCAAACGCGTGCGCGGGCGGGACTGGTCGCCGCCTCGCGGCAGGGCCGCACCGTGGCCTACGCGGTGCGACACGAGTCGATCTGCGAACGCCTGCGGGACCTCGCCGAGGCGATCGAGAGCAGCATGCCCGAGGCCGTGTGCGACTGCATCGGAGGCTGTCGTGCCACCCGATGACTCGCGCGTCCGCGTGCTCTTTCTCTGCACCGGCAACTCCTGCCGAAGCCAGATGGCCGAAGGGTTCGCGAAGACCTTGCGGGGAGACGTCGTCGACGCCCATTCCGCCGGCACCCATCCGCAGGGGCTCAATCCCCTGGCCGCGCGAGCCATGGCGGAGGTCGGGATCGATCTGTCGAGCCATGCTTCGAAGCGACCGGAGGAGATCGGCGGGGCGTTCGATCTCGTCGTCACCGTCTGCGACGCCGCGGCGGAGTCGTGCCCGTCGATGGCGGGCGTGCGGACGATCCGTGCGCCCTTCGACGATCCGCCGCGGCTTGCTGTGAAGGCGGCCGACGACGAGGAGGCGATGGAGTCCTATCGCCGGGTGCGCGACGAGATCCGGCGGTTCATCGAGTCGTTCGACTTTCAGGGAGCGGCACGATGAGCAGGCCGGCCCCCGCGCTCGGGCACGGTGACGCGCCGCGTTGCGTCCGGCTCTCCTTTCTCGATCGCTGGCTGACGCTCTGGATCTTCCTGGCGATGGCGGCGGGGGTGCTGCTCGGCCGACTCGTGCCCGGCGTGCAGGACCTCGCCGAAGCGACCACCGTCGGCACCACCAACGTGCCGATCGCGATCGGGCTGATCCTGATGATGTTCCCGCCGCTTGCGAAGGTGCGCTACGAGGAACTGCCGCGGATCTTCCGCGACTGGAAGGTCCTGGGCCTCTCGCTCCTGCTCAACTGGATCGTCGGGCCGCTGCTCATGTTCGGGCTCGCGGCGGTGTTCCTGCACGATCGCCCCGAACTCATGCTCGGGGTGATCCTTGTAGGCCTCGCCCGCTGCATCGCGATGGTCCTCGTCTGGAACGACCTCGCCGGCGGCAGCAGCGAGTACGCGGCGGGACTCGTCGCCTTCAACAGCGTGTTTCAGGTGCTCTTCTTCGGCCTGTACGCGTGGGTGTTCATGACCTGGCTCCCCACGGCGATCGGGCTCGAGGGCGTCGCGGTCGAGGTGGGCGTCGGGGAGATCGTCGCGAGCGTGATGATCTACCTCGGCATTCCCTTCGCCGCGGGCATGATCGTCCGCGCGGTGCTTCGAGGGCTGAAGGGCGACGCGTGGTACACGACGAGGTTTCTGCCGAGGATCGCGCCGCTGACCCTGCTGGCGCTGCTCTTCACGATCGTGGTGATGTTCAGCCTGCAGGGCGATCGGATCGTCGAGGCGCCGCTCGACGTGGTGCGCATCGCGGTGCCGCTCGTCGTCTACTTCGTCGCGATCTTCTTCGCGTCGTTCGCGCTGGCCCGCAAGGTCGGGGCCGACTACGAGCGTTCCACGACGCTCGCGTTCACCGCAAGCGGGAACAACTTCGAGCTCGCGATCGCGGTGGCGATCAGCGTCTTCGGGATCGCCTCGGAGACCGCCTTCGCCACGGTGGTCGGCCCGCTCGTCGAGGTGCCGGTGCTGATCCTGCTCGTCGGGGCGTCGCTGCGGATGGGGCGCCGCATGGCGCGTGATGGTCGCGCCGACGCCACCGACGCCAAGGAGTAGCGGTCATGCGCCCCGGCCGCCTCCTCGTCCTTCGAGATCACCACCTCGTTGGCTCCGAGCGTGAGGCCGTCGGCGACCTTCGAGGCCGAAGTCGTGAGGAGCACGACGTGCGAGCCGAGAGGCCCGTCTCCATCTCCGAGGCGTTCCGATGCCGACGCGACGGACAGACGCTGCGAGTTCAGTGCGACCGGTCCCCGCTCGGCTCGTCGTCGCGGCGTCGTGCGATGTAGAAGCCGTAGCTGAAGTACTCGCCGAATCGCTCGCGGAGATCGATCTCTCGCAACTCGGCCTCGACGATCGATCGGGCGGCCTCCGAGCCTTCATGCCGAGCGAGGAACGCATCGCAGCCGGCGCGGAGCGGACCGTAGTAGGCGTCCCAGCAGGATGGAGGCAGCATGAAGTGCCCGAGCACGTCGTAGCCCGCCGCCGCGATCGTGCGGAGCTTCGCCGCCGCGGTGTCGATGGCCGGGTACTCGCGCTGCCAGTGCGCCTCGAGTTCCGCGGGACGCTCGTCGGTGGTCCAGGTGATCTCGGTGACGGCGAGCACGCCACCGGGCTTGAGAAACCTCCGCCACCGCCGGAGCCCTTCCTCGAAGCCGATCAGGTAGATCGCGCCTTCGGACCAGAGCAGATCGAGCGAACGTTCCTCGAAGGGCAGGGCTTCGAGCGATCCGACGACCGTCTCGACGCGATCGGCGAGGCCTGCCCGCTCGGCCCGCGCGCGGAGTTCCTCGAGAAACTCCGGGAAGAGGTCGACCGCCGTGACCGGACTCGCCAGCGCCTTCGCGAGGACGAGGGCCGATGCTCCGGTGCCGCAGCCGACGTCGGCCGCCCGCAGCGGCGCGGTGCGGTCGAGTCGGGTCAGCTCCAGAGCGCGACGGGTCTCCTCGCCGCCGCCCGGACCGAGGTGTTCGTGACGGCGGTGAAGGTCGACGAGCAGCTGAAAGTCGGAATCGGTCACGTCGGGCTGATCCTCTGGCGTCGAATGGGCCGCGCTCACCGTTGGCGGTCGGTCGGGCTCTTCGTGGCGAGTTCGAGCATCGCCTGTCCCATCGCTTCCCCGATCAGGTAGTAGGTCTCGGCGTTCGAGTTCCAGTGGTAGCCCTGCTTCGACGGCGAGTCGGTCTCGTCTCGCCAGAACGAGCGGGTCGGGACGAAGGCGACGGTGCCGCGAAACTCCGGCTTCTCGGCCACGGCCTTCTGCGCCGCCATCAGCGAGAGTGCACGCGGATGCTTCTCCTCGGGACCGGTCATGCCGGTCTCGGCGATCACGAAGGGGAGGTTGGGCGCCTCGAGTTCCTTTCGCAGATCGCGAATCAGGTTCGAGAGGTTCTCCTCGTAGGCCTCGTTGAAGGCTTGATTCACCCGATCGTTCCAGCCCTGATGCCAGCCGAGGCCGACGAGTTCGACCTTGCGGCCCGCGAACTCCGGGAAGATCACGCCGAGGTTCGCGATGGTCTCCTTCGAGAGGTCCACGAGTTGCCGGTACTCCGCGCCGACCTCGCCGCCGGAACTCGGCGGGCGGAACTCCTTGCCGATCGCCTTGCCGCCCCAAGCGATCTTCACGAGCACCACCGGTTCGTCGTAGGCGTTGCCGACCACGGTGCCGAATCCCAACTCGGGGCCGATCTCGTTCTCGTTGCCGCCGAAGCCGGGCCGCAGTCCGCCCGTGCGGCCGAGGAACCAGATCTTCACGTCCTCGCGCTCGACCCACTGGTCGTTGGCGTCGCGAAGGTTCGCATACCTGGCCTTCTCCGGCGACTCCTCGACGAGCCACTCGAGCGAGCCTCGGCCTTCGTTGCGATTGCGATCGGCCTTGACCTGCCCGGCGCCGACCATGTTCGACTGGCCGGCGAGGATGAAGACCTTGACAGGCGGTTCCGCGGCGATCGCGGCAACCTCGATTGTGGCGAGCGATGCGACGAGGGCGACGAGAACGCTGCGGTGCATGATGCGGCTCCAGTTGGGGCAATCGGGCGACCGAGGCACGGACGATAGATCGAACCCGCGGCGGATGCTTGGTCGGTTGCGTCTCCTCTTCACCTCTTCTCCTCCTCTCCTCTTCCTCTCCTCACTCCTTTCTCCTCTCTCCTTACTCACACCCCGCTAGTCTGCGGGCATGAGCGAGCACTCCAACGACGTCGTCTCCACCCGTGCCCCCGAACCGGTGGGCGCGTATCCGCACGCCAAGCGGGCGGGCAACCTCCTGTTCCTCTCCGGCGTCGGTCCGCGGCGTCGAGGTTCGAAGGAGATCCCGGGCGTGACGCTCGACGCGGCAGGGAACGTGGTCTCCAAGGACATCGAAGCGCAGTGCCGCAGCTGCTTCGAGAACGTGCGCTCGGTGCTCGAAGATGCCGGCGTGCCGTGGGCGAACCTCGTCGATGTGACGGTCTTCCTGACCGACATGAAGCACGACTTCGCGACCTACAACCGCATCTACGCCGAGTGCTTCGCCGGGCCCGGCAATCCCAATCCCACCCGCACCACGATCGAGATCAAGGCGCTGCCGACGCCCATCGCGGTCGAGGTGAAGGGAATCGCGGTGATCGGCTGAGCCCCGGCCCGATTCGCGAGTCGGATCGCTCCGGAGAGCCTGGTGGGAGCTGGCTCGAACGCATCCGTTGCCGGTTCGGCCCTCTCGCGATCGGGTTCGTTCGCGAGGCGGCGGGTGCACGATGGTTGGCCGAGCATTGACGCACCGGGCGCCGAACGTCACGATCCGTCCATGCATCCGATCCTCAACGCTCTCGTGGTGGCGATCCTCGCGACTGCCCCCGCCTCGCGGAACGCCACCGCGGCCCAGGACTCCGCCTCGCCCAAGCCCAGTTCGCTCGTTCCTTCGCCGCGCGACCAGGACGGACCGCGACTTCGCCAGGACGAACTGCTGCGTCGGGCGCGGGAGTCGGCTCCCTGCTCGATCGTCTTCGTCGGCGACTCGATCACGCAGTCGTGGGAGGGACCGGGGCAGGGCGTGTGGGCGGAGCGGATCGCGCCGCTCGGGGCCCTCAACCTCGGCAACTCCGGCGATCGAACCGAGAACGTGCTCTGGCGGCTCGACGAGGCACCGCTCACCCGCCTCGCGCCGAAGCACGTGGTGCTGCTCATCGGCACCAACAACCTCGGCCACGGCACGAGCAACGCCGACGAGACGCTGGCGGGCATGGTCGCCGTTGCGCGCCAACTCGCCGCGCAGTGCCCCGACGCCACGATCCATCTGCTCGAGATCTTTCCGCGCGGCGAGCGATTCAACGCGATGCGAGGCGACATCCTGCAGATCAACCAGGCGCTCCGCGCGTTCGCGGCCTCGGAGAACGCCGCGTTGGGCTCCGCGCGGTTCCGAACCCACGCGATCGGCGATCGCTTCGTCAGGCCCGATGGTTCGATTCCGAGAGACCTCATGCCCGACTCACTGCACCTGACGCCGGCGGGCTACGCCATCTGGGCCGAGGCGATCGTGCCGGAGCTGCAGTGACGCCGTCGCAGGCCGCAGCGGCGACGCGCCCGTTCGCACGCGGCGCGGCTCACCTCGGCGTGGCGACGGCCGGCCGGAGTTTGGGAGATCGGGCGGTCGGTCGCGGATGACGCCGAGACGGCCCGATCTCCAGCCGCTGATCCGGCGCATCACCACGCGCACGCCCGTTCAGGTCGAGCGGGTCCAGCCGATCGACGACCGCCAGATCGAACTCACCGAGCGATGGATCGTGCCGGCGCTGCCGCTGCTCGAGGCGGAGTTCATGGAGATCCGCCTCGCGATCGACGAGTCGATCCGAGCCCGCCTCGCCTCGCATCCCGAGGAGGCGATCCGCGGCGATCCGAAGCGCTACCCCAAGGGCTACTGCCTGCCGATCACGCAGCGGTCGCTTCAGACCTTCCTTCGACGCGGGCTCGAGGCCGAGCCGTCCGAGGCGCTGCGGACGGTGCTCGAGTTCGGCGAGGCGGGCGGGCATGTCGGACGCGTCTGGGGCATCCTCCGCGATCGCTACTTCCAGAACGCCCTGCAGTTCGGCTCGCACTACTTCGACGTCGCCAACGACACCGTCGATGTGACCAAGCCGAAGATCGAGCACATGCCGATGGCGGAGTCGGGCTTCCGCAACGTGGAGTCGCTCGCAGACTTCGTTCGGATCGGCGAGCCGTACTGGGGCTGCCGGTTCTTCCCGAACCTCCACTTCCCGCGGCTGGCGATCACCCATCCGTTGCTGCAACTTCGGGAGCACGACGGCGAGTTCCGGGTCCATCGCTGCGCCGCGTCGATGCAGTGGGGGCACTGGGATCGAGACTTCGCGCCGGTCGAGGATCACCTGCGCGAGGCGCTTTGCCATGGAAGCGCGATTCCCGCAGATCTCTTCGATCGGATCGAGGCGTTTCGGCGCGCTCGCTCGCTGCCGCATCTGCCGATCGAGGGCTTCGGCGAGTCTCGGCTCGAGGAGTTGTGCGCCGAGGCGCGATCGCGCTATCGGGACGGGACGGAAGGCGAGGAACGATTCGGGCGCGAACTGGCGCAGGGACGCCACGTCCTGATCGACCACGGCACGGGAGCAGACTCATGAAGGCGATGGCACTCCTCGGGATCGTGGCGGCGGCCGGCAGCGTGCTCCTCACGCCGGCGGCCTTCGCGTTCGACGAACTTCCCAATCCGGACTTCACCCGCGGCGAGACGGTGCCGGAAGGCGCGACCCACGACTGGAACCTCGGCCCCACCGGAGCGCGGGGCTGGATGCACTCGAGCGGCATGGAGACGAGCCTCGCCCGTCAGGTGCTCGTGACCGAGGTCGCCGAAGGATCGCCTGCGGACGGCGTGCTGGCGGTGGGGGACGTGATCCTTGGCGTCGCAGGGCAGCCGTTCGCGTTCGATCCTCGCACCGAAGTCGGTCGGGCGATCGGAGACGCCGAGGCATCGGACGGCCGACTCGCATTCACCCGATGGCGCGACGGCGCGGCCACGGAGGTGGTCGTGGCGCTGCCGGCGCTCGGCGAGTACGCGCCGACGGCGCCCTTCGCGTGCGACAAGTCGCGGCGAATCCTCGCCGCGGGATGCAGGAACCTCGCGCGGCGTCTCGAGGCGAATCCTCGTGCCGGCAACCGCATCGAGCGGGCCTACAACGCGCTGGCGCTGCTCGCGAGTGGCGATCGAAGGTACTGGCCGCTGGTGCGGCAGCAGGTCGAACTGGTGGCGGGCTTCTCCGACCTCGAGCGGCGCGATCTGCACTCCTGGTGGTACGGGCCGGTGAACCTGCTGATCGGCGAGTACACGGTCGCGACCGGCGACCGCTCCTTCATGCCCGACCTCGAGCGCATCACGATGGAGATCGTGCGCGGGCAGAGCCCCGTCGGGTCGTGGGGCCATCGATTCATCCAGCAGTCCAACGGCCGGCTCGCTGGCTACGGCATGATGAATGCGCCCGGCCTCCCGCTGCTGCTCTCGTTGATCGTCGCACGGGAGGCCGGCGTGGAGTCGCCCGAACTGGACACCGCGATCGAGCGAGGTGCGAGGCTCGTTCGCTTCTACGTCGGCAAGGGAAGCGTGCCCTACGGCGACCACCACCCCTGGATCGAGAACCACGACGACAACGGCAAGAACGGCGTGGCCGCGATCGTCTTCAACCTGCTCGGCGACGCCGAGGCCGCGGAGTACTTCTCGCGGATGAGCGTCGCGTGCCACGGCGGCGAACGCGACACCGGGCACACCGGCAACTACTTCAACATGCTGTGGGCGATGCCAGGGGTGGCGCTCTCGGGGCCGCAGGCGACCGGCGCCTGGCTCGAGGAGTTCGGCTGGTCCTACGACCTCGCCCGCCGCTGGGACGGATCGTTCCGGCATCAGGGGCCGCCCGAGCCGAAGCCCGACAGCTACGGCAACTGGGACGCGACCGGCGTCCACCTGCTCGCGTATGCGCAGCCGCTGCGAACGATCCACATCACCGGCAAGGCGCTGAGCCGCGTGCCGCAGATCGACGCGGCGACCGCGGGCTCGCTCATCGAGGACGGACGCGGCTGGGCGCCGCGCACGAAGCTCGAGGCGTATGGATCGAGAAGCGAGGCGGATCTGCTCGCGGGACTCGGCAGCTGGTCGCCGGTGGTTCGCGAGCGATCGGCGATCGAACTCGCCCGACGCGACGAGGTGCCGATGGCGGCGCTGATCGCCATGCTCGAGTCCGACGACCTCGACGCGAAGATCGGCGCGTGCCAGGCGCTTGGGCACCTGAAGCGACGGGCGGCTCCGGCGCTGCGAGCACTCGAGGCGACCCTCGCCGCGGACGACCTGTGGCTCCGCATCAAGGCGGCGGAGGCGATCGCCGCGATGGGGAAGTCGGGAATGCCGGCGCTGCCGACGCTCCTGACCATGCTGGCGGAGGGACGATCCGACGCCGATCCCCGCGGCATGCAGCAGCGGTATCTGTGCTTTGCGCTCTTCGACCGGCGCGACGGCATGCTCGGCCGGTCGCTCGACGGCGTCGATCGCGACGCGCTCTACGCTGCGGTCCGGGCGGGTCTGCTCAACGAGGACGGTCGCGCGAGAGGCACGATCGGCTCGGTCTACCGGCGGCTCTCGTCGGAGGAGATCGAGCCGCTCCTTCCGGCGATCCATGCCGCGATCGTCGAGCCGGCGCCGAGCGGCATCATGTTCGCCGACGAGATCCGCCTCGAGGGCCTCGAGGTGCTCGCGAGCCATCGCATCGCGGAGGGTCTTCCGCTCTGCCTCGAACTGGTCGATCCCGACCGCTGGGGCCTCGACAACCGGATCGAGCGCTGCCTGAACGCGCTGAAGGCCTACGGCGGCGCGGCGGCCGGCGAGGTGCCGCGGCTTCGGGCGTTGCACGAGGAACTCGTCGCGCGGAACTGGAACCCGAAGCGGCTCGAGTCGCTCGACATCCCGGGACGCATCCTCGCGATCGAGACGGACGTCGAGCCATCGACGCTTCGTTCGATCACGGTCCCAGGCGAGTCGATGTGAGGCGCGGGGCGATGCGTGAGGAGGTGCGCGCGATCCGCGCTTCGTCCACGTCGCCGCGGACGCCGTCACCGCGTCGGTGACCTTCCCGATCGCGGTCCTCGCCACCAACAGGGCCGTGGCTGCTGTTCGCCGTCGTCGTCGCGGCGGTCGCCGCAGCCTGGCATTTCCAGCGCACCGTCGCGCGTCGAGGGGATGCCGCCTCCGCCCACGCCTGAGGGCGGGACGGTCGAGCCGCCTCCGACAACGCTTGCCGGCTCAGATGCAGGCGCCCCAAGACGCGAGAAGGATCGCGAGGTCCGCCCCGATAAC
>JBMTTG010000115.1:0-8988 GCA_049449095.1 Phycisphaerales bacterium
CGGGCGTTGGTTCGTGGTGGCGTATCTGGCCGTGATCGGGCGCGGTGCGATCGCGGCGAAGGCCCTCGCCCAGCGCAGGGGGTCGCGTTGATGGAGGTGCCCTTCGCGAGCTCGGATCTCGCCACGCTGCTGCCGACGGCGTTCTGGCTGCTGCTGCTCCTGCCGGGCGTGGCGCTGGCGCGGCGCCTCGCGCCGCGCGATCTCGAGAGCCCGCCGATCGTCGGCATCGCGGTCGCCTACGTCGTGCTCTTCGCCTGTCTCGCGCCGATCGTGGCGCTCGGGTACGTGCTCGAGGCGCCGATCTGGTCGCTCTCGGCGCTGCTGGGAGCGCTGATTCTCTGGGGCGGCTGGGACTGCCTGCGGCGACGCCACTGGAAGTCGCTCGGGAAGGTGCTCCTCTCGGCGCTCTGTCTCGAGATGCTCGTCGTCGTCGGCGACATGGTGCTCTCCCAGAGGACCGGGGCGATGCTCGGGGCCGACGCGCGGATCCATCTGACCCGCGTGCGGTTCCTCTTCGAGCACGGGCTCTCGAACCTCGATCCCTTCGTCGCAGCGCAATATCCCTATCCGGCCTATCACACCAACCTCTGGCATGCGCTTCTGGCGGGGGGTGCACGGCTCTGCGCGATCGATCCCCTCGCGATGTGGTTCGGATCGCTCGCCGCAAGCAAGCTGATGATCGCCTCGGGGATGGCGTACCTCGCGTGGGCCGTGCTGGGCGGCCGCTGGGCGGCGTGGGTGGCGGCGGTGATGGCGATCGTCGTCCGCGGCCCGACGCTCTACTCGCTCTATCCCAACCAGCTCGCGCCGTGGTTCCTGCTGCCGGTGCTCGCAGGCGTCCTGATCCGCGCGGTCGCGCCGGGACGTGAACTCGACGCGGAGGGAACGCCGCGGTCGCCCGATCGGGCCTGGGTCGTGGCGGTGCGTGTCGCGGCGACGACGCTCGTCGTCGGCATGTTCCATCCGCTGTACGCGGCGTTCGCGATGGTCGCCTGCGGGCCGACGATCGGGCTCGCCGCACTCGTGGCATGGATCCGATCGAGAAGGCCGCAGGCTTCGTCGCCGTGGCCGGCAACCTGGGCGGCGATCGCGCTGCTCGTGGCGGCGGTGCCGATGCCGCTCGTCGCGAAGCTCTGGACCGCGCCGTGGATCGAGGTCTGGTCGAAGGAGCGGCAGGGGCAGATCCGCGCTGCGCAGCGGGCCGGCGATCCGCTCTCGGGCAGGATCCCGATGCCCGGCGAGGACTGGATGCACGAGGCGCCGAACGCCTCGCCCGAGGCCGATGAGACGATTCCCGACGACGCGCTCGCATCGCTCGACGAAGCCGGCGCGGACCTGCCGATCGAGGAGGACGAGGAGGATCGCGACGAGCGTGGCGGCGAGTCGGCGACCGAGGGCGCCGCGAGAGCCGCGGGTTCGGGAGCGAAGGCCGCGGCGCTGCCGGTCAAGAAGGCTCCCGGGTTCACGATCGTCGACGGCACCTCGATCGCGCGCACACCGGGACGCGGCTTCACCGGCGGGTGGTGGCGGGTGTGGACGATGCTCGCGGCCGTCGCAGCGGTGCTCATCCTGCGAAGGCGCGTGGCGCCGATGGTGCTGCTTGGCTTCATTGGGACGGTGCTCGCGGTGATGCTCGTGCCGCCCCTGTGCACGAAGGCGCTTCGCGTGCTCGGCTCGCTCTGGATGCTCCAGCGCTTCGAGACGATTGCGGACGTCCTGTGGATCCCGCTCTCGGCGCCCGCGTTGGCGGCGGTGCTCGAGCCGGTCCTCCGCTGGCGATGGCTGCAGTCGCCGCTGTCGCTGCTGGCGATCCCGCTCGCCTTCCAGCACGGTCACTACGCAGCGCCCTACGACTGGCAGACCTACTGGAATCGCGCCGAGGCGACCGCCGATCAGCGCTACGGACGCGAGTACCGCCAGATGGCGAGGCTGCAGCAGGCTCTTCGGAAGTTCATTCCGGACGGGTCGGTCGTGCTCGTCGATCCCTCGTTCGCCGACCGCCTCACCATGCTCCACGACTTCCGGGTCGTGGCGAGCCAGCGTTCGAGCACCGGTGTGCCGTTCATGCGCAAGCGAACGCAGGAGGTGCGGCTCATGCTCGACGGCAAGACCCGCGAGGGACTTCGGGAGGAGCTCCTCGCGAGCCACGGCATCTCGCTCCTCGTCGAGCGCGGGGCCCCCCGCGGATGGGTCGAGCTGTGGGCGCGGGGCCGCACCCGGTGGGGCGGGTACCTCTTCGTCGAACTCGCGGAGGAGCCCGACTGGAACCGCGTCGCATGGAAGCGGCTGCGGGATGCCGAGCGCCTGATGCGGCGCGGGCGCCATGCGATCGCGCGGCCGATGATCGAGGCGGCGCTCGCGGAGATCTCCGACGACGAGCCGGGCGCCGATCTCGCGTGGTTCAGGCTCGGCAACGCGTGCCTGTGGACCGAGGATCCCGAGAATGCGATCGGCGCCTACGAGCGGGCGATCGCGATCCGCGCGGGCGACCCGCGCTACGAGCTCATGCTCGGCAACGCGTACGTCGACGCCGGCCTCGTCGAGCGTTCGATCGCGCCCTTCGAGGCCGCGGCGGCGCAGGCGCTCGCGGAGGAGGACACCGAGCTCGCCGGAAGCGCGTGGTTCAACCTCGGCAACACCTACTTCAGGCTCGAGCGCTGGGGCGAGGCGCTCGCGGCCTACGACGAGTCGCTGCTGCTGCGGCCGCTCCATCCGCAGGCGCGGTACTGGCGCGGCGAGGCGGAGATCGAGTTCCGACGCGAGGCGGCGGGGTTGGCGGAGCCCGAGGCTCAGCAGTCGGCGACCGCCGGCCTTCCGGCCCTCGACGGCGAGCAGACGCCTTCGATCAGCCCGACGCCGTAGGCGGTCCACATGCGACCGCGGACCCGCATCGCCTTGCCGCCGACGATTCCGGCGACGCGGGTGGCGATCCCGATGGGAATCCACACCGCGCCCTTCGCCGAGCAGACGACGCCGGCGCGCATCGGTCCTTCGAGATCGCGTTCGATGATCGGCACGCACCGGCCCACGGTGCGGAGCCGTTCGACGAGCCATCGCTCGTTGGCTCGGCGCGGCGGGATCCGTTCGAAGACCGGCGCGTCGTCGGCCCAGACGATCCGGGCGCCGCTTCGCACAAGCCGCTGGAAGAAGTGGCGGTCCTCGCCGAGCCGGAGGAAGGAGTCGTCGAACCAGCGCTCGAGCCGCTCCGGCAGCGACGCGTCGAAGAGGATGTTGTTGGTGAACGCCCAGCGCCGAGCGGTGCCGGTCGGCAGCCGGGTTCGGTCGAAGAAGCCGCCGCGCTCGATCCATGCCGGAGGCGGCGTCTCGAAGATCGGCTCGACGGGTCCGGTCACGATCTCGGCGCCGTGATCTCGCTTCACGCGCAGGAGTTCCGCGAGCCAGCCCTCGGGAGCCTCCTCGTCGTCGTCGATGAAGCCGACGAGCCCACGCTCGCCGGCGAAGGCGATCGCGGCGGCGAGGCCGCGATTGCGCGGCGGCGCGATGCCGCGCTGGGGCTCGTCGAGGACCTCGATGGCCAGACCTGTTCGCTCGGCGATCTCGGCGGCGACGCGTCGCGGCGCGGGATCCGACGGGTCGTTGTTGACGACGATCGCGACGAGGTCCGGCGGTGCCGACTCGACCCGCTGCCGCGCGAGGCTCTCGAGGGTCAGCGCGAGGCCGTCGGCGCGATGCAGCGTCGAGATCGAGAGCGCGATCGGCGGCGTCCGGTCAGCGGCCATGGTGCGTTCGGTACTCCTCGTGCCTGAAGAAGCCGAGCGTGCCCGCGACGATTCCGCGGGCCTTCGCGAAGTCCTGCAGGCAGGCGACGGCGGCGCCGGCAAGGCCGCGGCGCGGAAGGCCGGCGACGAGCCGGAACGGGCCGCGGATCAGGTAGCGCAGCGCGAGCCAGAGCAGCCCCGCGCGGGAGGTCGTGCCGAGATCGAGGGCGATCCAGGCGTCGGTCGCGCCGATCCGGTAGGCCCGCTGCCGCGCCCACGCGATGGTGAGCCGGCTCGTAGGCGTCCACTCGCGGCAGATCGCCTCGCGGCACCAGACGATGCGGCGCCCGGCGAGGGCGAGCCGCGCGAAGAGCTGCGTGTCGCTGCCGCCGGTCATCGCGAGGCGCTCGTCGAACCGCAGGCCGGTCTCGCGAAGGGCCTTCGTCGCGACGAGCACGTTGTGGGTGAACGCGGTCGGCCGCGGGGTGCCGGTCGGGAAGTCGAGGCAGTCGAACGCACCGCTTCGCACCGCCCATCGCGGCGGCTCGCCGCCTTCGAAGGCCGCCAGCGCCGGACCGGTCACTGCATCGGCACCGCTCGACTCGAGCGTCGCGACGAGTTCGCGAAGCCACGACGGATCGACGGTCTCGTCGTCGTCGACGAACGCGATCGCGTCGAAGCCGCCGGGAGCCTCCTCCGCCAGCGCGATCTCGATCACCCGGTTGCGGGCGAAGGGGATTCCGAGCGTCGTCTCGAAGACGTGGCGAAGCGGCAGACTGCACGCGGGCGGCTCGCCCATCCCCGGCGGATCGTCGTTCTCGACGAGCAGGACCTCGGCGTCGATCCGCCGCGAGCCATCGAGGTGTCGATGGTTCCCGGACCGTGCCGGTCCGGAGAGGTCGAGTGCGCCGAGCGATTCGAGCAGCCTTCGAAGCCCCTGCGGACGTCGTCGGGTGATCACGCCGATTGCGATCCGCATGCGAAATCCGTTGCCGGAAAGGACCTTGGTCCGAGTGTACCGTCGGGTCCGGACCTGAACGATCGACTCATGCCCGACGACGCGAGAGCCTCGACCCGCGAATCGGCCGCAGACGCGGTCACGCCCTCGGCTGCGCGCGTCGAGGGCTCGCTGCGGGTCTCGATCGTGCTGCCCACCTGCGATCGCCGCGAGCAGACTCGGCAGTGCGTGGAGAGCCTTCTGGGCCAGACGTTCGAGAGCTTCGAGATCGTGCTCGTCGACGATGGATCGGCCGACGGCACCGCCGAGGCGATCGAAGCCCTCGCGGCGTCGCGACCGGATCGTCGGGTCCGCGTCCTCCGCAACGAGCGCAACCTCGGGGCGAACGCGAGCCGCAACCGCGGCGTGCAGGCGGCGAGGGGCAGCCTGGTCGCCTTCCTCGATTCGGACTGCGTGGCGGATCCGCACTGGCTCGCGAACCTCGTCGCGGTCTTCGACGATCCCTCGATCGGCGCCGCGTCGGGCCTCGTCGAGGACGTGTGCAGCTCGAACCCGTGGGAGCTCGCCTTCCGCGGCACGCACCGGCTTCCGCGCCGCGGCGACGCCTCGCGATTCACCTCCTGCAATCTCTGCGTGCGGAGGGAACTCCTCGAAGGCCACGCGTGGGAGGAGGACTTCTCGAACGCCGCGGTCACCGGCGAGGGGCGCGCCGACACGAGCTTCTCCGGGCGTTGCGACGAGGAGGGGCTCTACCTCGCGATCCGTGCCGCGGGCTGGCGGGTGGTCGCCGAGCCCTCGGCGAGGCTCGAGCATCGCCATCCCTACACCGCGCGAAGCCTCGTGCGGCAGGCCTATCACGGCGGCCGCGCCGCGGCGGAGCTCGTGTGGAAGTTCAGGCTGCGGGACCGCCTCGATGTCGCGCCCTTCATCGTCGCGTTCGGGGCGCTGCTCGTCGCCCTGCCTCTTGCACTGCTGCTCCCGTTCGCGTGGTCGCCGTGGCTGCTGCTGCTGCCGATCCCGCCGCTTGCCGCCGGCATCGCCGCGGTCTCCTGGAACGAGACCGCCAACAAGGGGAAATCCTTCGGTGAGCTGCTGCGGGCTTCGCCGGTGCTCGCGCTCTACTACGTGCTTCGCACAAGCGGCTACGTCTCTCGGAGGCTTGGCCTGTGGCTCGGCGTGGATCCGGTGACGCGGATCGCGAAGGGTTCGCTCGGCGCCGGCATGCCAAGGCCTTGGCGAGGCGGATCGAGATGAGTGGACCCTGGCGATGGGCGCTGCCGCGGGAGGGCGGGATTCATCCGCCGCCGCCGCGGCCGGGCACACCGAGCGCGGCGCTTCGGGGTGTCGCGTCGATCGGCGCCTCGGTCTCGCGAAGCCTCGCGTCGAGCGGCGTTGCGAAGCCCGCGCGACTTCCGGACTTTCTCGGGATCGGAGCGCAGAAGTCCGGCACCACGTGGCTCCACGCGAACCTCGCGGCGCATCCGGAGGTCTTCCTGCCCGAGGCCAAGGAGCTGCACTGGCTCGACTGGAACTGGCATCGAGGGCCGCATGCCTACACGCAGTGGTTCGCCTCGGCGGGCTCGAGGCTCGCGGGCGAGATCACGCCGGCCTACGCGATCGCACCGCCCTCGCGGATCCGCGACGCGACGCGGCTCATGCCCGGGCTGAAGGCGATCTACCTGCTGCGGGATCCGATCGAGCGGGCGTGGTCGCAGGCGGTCATGAACCTCGAGCGCTATGGCGACGGTCTCGGATCGGAGGCGGCGCTGCTGGCGCACCTCGCGAGCGAACCGGTGATCGCACGAAGCCTGCACAGCCGCGCGATCGACCGCTGGAGCGAGTTCGTTCCGTCGGATCGGACCCTCATCGGATTCTTCGAGGAGATTGCGGACGAGCCCGACTCGCTGCTCAGGCGGGTGCTTGGGTTCCTCGGTGTCGACCCGAATCCTCGCGTCGAGTTCCCGCTGCGAAGCGTCGTCAACCGCGGCGAAGGCACGCCGATGCCCGAGGCGGCGCGGAGCCTGCTCGTCGAGCGGCTTGGCGAGGAGCTTGTCGAACTCGATCGCCGCTTCGGCGGGCCGGCGAGCGCGTGGCGAAGGCGGTGGCTTGGATGAGCCGCGACGCGCCCGGGCTCCGTCTGCGGCTCTACCGGATGCGCGAATCGCTTCGCGAGTCGTTGCGGGCGATGCGATCGACGCCGCATCCGGACCCGATCTTCGTGCTCGGGACGCAGAAGTCCGGCACCTCCGCGATCGCGGGGCTTCTCGGCATCGCGACGAGGCTTCCGGCGACGATCGACCTGCGGCGCGACCTCGCCGCGCCGCTCGCGCCGTCGGTCGCGCGGGGCGAGCGGAGCTTTCGGCGATTCGTGCGCCACCACGCGGAGGGGCTCGCGAATCCGATCGTCAAGGATCCGAACCTCACGTTCCTGCTTCCGCATCTGCTCGAGCGCTGGCCGAAGGCGCGGATCGTCTTCGTGCGGCGCGATCCGGCGCAGACGGTGCGAAGCGTGCTCGATCGGCTCGGGATTCGAGGCGATCTCGATTCGCTCGAGCCCGAGGCGCTCGAGTCGGTTCCGCCGGGCTGGGCTTCGGTGCTCGACAGCCGCTGGTGCGAGCGATGGGCCCCGGGAGGCGAGCCGGAACGCCCGCCGCTTCACTACGTCGAGGAACTCGCGCGGCGCTGCCTGCTGGCCGATCGGGTCTGCAAGCACGCCCTCGCGACGCGTCCGGACCGGACGATCGAGGTGCGATACGAGTCCTTCCGCGAGGAGAAGGCCGCGTCGATCGAATCGCTCGCCGCGAGGTTGGCGCTTCCGGTCGTCGATCGCGAGGGCCTCGTGGCCGCGGTCGATCGCCCGTTCCAGCCCGCCGGCCGGGCGGCCGCGATGACGCCGGAGGCGTTCTTTGGCACCAACCTCGCCCGCCTGCGGGCCGCGGCGACGCTCGACGCATCGGAGCATTCGCCATGAAGGTGCTCGTCGTCTGCGGCGGCTATCCGCTTGCTTCCGAGACCTTCGTGCGCGACCAGTGCACGGGGTTCGTCGAAGCCGGTTGCGACGTCGAGGTGCTGTCGCTGCGGGATGGCGACGGCACGCCGTTCGATGAGCGCGAGACGGCGCTTGGCTTGCCGCAGCGAACGCGCCATGCGCACGTCGATCGGCCGCTTGCGGCGAGGCTTCTTCGCCTGCCCGATCGGTTCCTGCGGCTCCTCGTGCGAAGTCCCCGCGCCGCCTGGGGGAGCATCGCACCGAGCCGCGGCTGGCGAGGATGGTCCGGTCAGCTGCTCGAAGCCGCGGCGGCGCTCGGGTTCGATCGCGTGCCGCGCCGCTACGACGCGATCCACTGCCAGTTCGGGCCGAGCGGCGTGATGGCGTCGCTGCTTCGTCGTGCAGGCGTGCTCGAAGGGCCGATCTCGGTCGCGTTCTACGGGTACGACATCACCCGCGAGCCGCGTCTGCGCGGGCCGGGGCTCTACCGCGAACTCTTCGAGGATGCGTCGCGGATCCTGCCCAACTCCGAGTATCTCGCGGGGCTCCTGCGCGAGGCCGGCGCGCCGCCGGCGAAGATCGCGGTGCATCGGCTCGGGATCGAGGTGTCGCGGTTCACGGAGGTCGATCGGTCCGCGCGCGACCCGCACGCGCCGTGGCGGGCGATCGCGGTGGGGCGGTTCGTCGAGAAGAAGGGCTTCGAGTACCTCGTCCGCGCGGTGGCGGCGGCGGGCGAGCGTGCCGGCCGCCTCGAGGTCGCGCTGATCGGAGACGGTCCGCTTCGTCCGGAGCTCGAGCGGCTCGCCTCGGAACTCGGCGTGGCGGATCGCGTGCGGTTTGTCGGATGGCTCTCGCGCGAGGCGATGCCGCGGGCGATGGCGGAGGCCGACTGCATGGTCGCGCCGAGCGTCACCGCCGCCGACGGCGACATGGAAGGGCTGCCGCTGGTGATCGTCGAGGCGATGGCGACCGGGCTTCCGGTCATCGGCACCCGCCACAGCGGGATCCCCGAAGCGGTCCTCGACGGCGAGAACGGGTTGATCGTCGAGGAGCGGGACGTGGCGGGCCTCGCCGAGGCGATGGTGACAATGGCGGATCCGGCGTTGCGGTGCCGATTCGGCCGCCGCTCCCGGGAACTCGCGTGCGAGCGCTTCGATCACCGGCGGCTGATGGAGGCGTTGGTCGGGAGAGAGGAGTGAGGAGTCAGGAGAGAGGAGTCAGGAGAGAGGAGTAAGGAGAGGAAGAGGAGAGGAGGAGAAGAGGAGAGGAGGAGACGGACTGTTGGCGGGCCTCGGCCTCGACCCATTGGCCCCATCCGCGAA
>JBMTTG010000116.1:0-8946 GCA_049449095.1 Phycisphaerales bacterium
CAACGACCACCGTGCTCCCTTCGTGCAGCACGACCGCCCACGCCACGGTGGTGATGCCGAGGATGCCGAGCGGGATGAGCGCGCACACCACGCCCATCGAGATGAGCACGTTCTGAAGGATGAGCCGGCGCGTGGCGCGGCTCAGGCCGATCGCGAAGGGCAGCCGCGAGAGGTCGTCGGACATGAGCGCCAGGTCTGCGGCCTCGAGCGCAACGTCGGTGCCCTTCGATCCCATCGCCACGCCGACCGTCGCCGCGGCGAGCGCCGGCGCATCGTTCACGCCGTCGCCCACCATCGCGGTGCGGCCATGGCGATCGAGCATCGCCCGCACGGCGCGGATCTTGTCCTCGGGAAGCAGCTCCGCCTCGACCTCGGTGACGCCGATCTCCTTCGCGATCGCCTCGGCGACGGCGCGGTTGTCGCCGGTGAGCATCACCAGATGCTCGATCCGCATGCGGCGCAGCGTCGCGAGCACCTCCCGCACGCCCGCGCGGGGGCGATCCGCGAGGCCGATCACGCCGAGGAAGCGTTCCCCCCGCGAGACCGCGATCACGGTCTGGGCCGCGGCCTCGACCGACTTCGCGGCGGAGACGATCTCGCCGCCCGCCATCGGCGCGCCCTGCGTTCCATCGAAGAGCCGCAGGCTTCCCGCCTGCACCATCGCGCCGTCGACCACGCCCGCGAGACCGCGTCCCTGCACGACCTTGACGTCGCCCGCCCCGGCAACGGCCAGTCCGCGGGATCGCGCCTCCTCGACCACCGCCCGCGCGAGCGGATGCGGCGAGTGCGCCTCGATCGCGGCTGCGGTGGCGAGAAGCGTCGCCTCGTCGGCGCCCTCCGCCGGATGCAACGAGACGACCTTGGGTTCGCCCTCGGTGAGCGTGCCGGTCTTGTCGAAGGCGATCGCCCGGACGGTGCCGAGATCCTCGAGATGCATGCCGCCCTTGACGAGCACGCCGTGCCGCGCCGCCTGCCCGATGCCCGCGAGCACCGCGGCGGGTGTCGAGATCGCGAGCGCACACGGCGACGCCCCGACGAGCACGGTCATCGCACGAAGGAACGAGTCGTCCCACGGAAGCCATCCCGCAAGGGGCGGCACGAAGATCATGCCGCCCACGAAGAGGAGCACGAGCGGCACGAAGATCCGCGTGAACCGCTCCGCGAGGCGCTGGCTCGGCGAGCGCTGCTCCTGCGCCTCCTCGACGAGCCGGATCATGCGGCTCATGAGCGTCTCGGAGGCGAGCTTGCGGACCTCGACGACGAGTCCCCCGTCGCCGTTGACGGTGCCGGCGAAGACCTCGCTCCCCCGCTCCTTGACGACCGGCCGGCTCTCGCCGGTGATCGGGCTCTGATCGACCTCGGAGGCGCCTTCCTCGACGAGTCCGTCGACGGGAAGCCGCTCGCCCGGCTGCACCACCACGCGATCGCCGGGCACGAGTTCCTCGACCGGCACCACCTCGTCGCGGCCGTCGCGACGACGCCTCGCCGTCGGCGGTGAAAGGCGCCCGAGCGCCTCGATCGCCTTGCGGGCCTGGCCGAGCGCGTAGCTCTCGAGCCCGTGCCCGAGGGCGAAGAGGAAGAGGAGCAACCCCCCCTCCTCCGGGTGCCCCACCGCGGCAGCCCCGAGCGCCGCGATGATCATCAGGAGGTCGACGTCGAACTGAAGCCGCAACGCCATGCGGACGGAGTTCCGAAGGACGTCGGTGCCCGCGACGAGATAGCACGCGCCGTAGAGCGCCCAGACCACGAGCGATCGCCCTTCGTAGACGAGCGTCTCGAGCAGATAGCCCACGAGCAGCAGCACGCCCGAGGCGAGCGTCACCTGCATGTCGCGGTTGCGGAGCAGCCGGCCGAGCAGATGGAGGAATCGCCCGCCCCTCGATGCGGAGGAATCCTCCGCACCATCGGGGTGCCGGCGCTCGTGCCGAGGCGCGTGACCGTGGCTCAACGCGTACGCCCCGGGCGGACGCACCGTCGCGGCGATGTCGGGGCCGAAGCGCGTGGGTCAGGGCGTCGCGGGCAGCGGAGCATGGCGGGGCGGACTATATCGGTCGCCTCGCCGCGATCGGCGCAGCCTTCGCGAGCAGGCCGGCGAGACGCGATCGAGCCCCTTCAACGCGGCCACCTTGGGCGCCGACGTCTCACGGCGCGGATCGCAAGCCTCGGCGACGCCGCTTGCTTCTGCGTCACTCCCTCGCGGGCGCCATCATCCGGCTGCGGGTGGTGAAGCCGCGGTCGCCGACGGTGAAGTCCCAGACCGCCGGTCCGGTGAACCGCTTCCAGAGCTCCGGGTCGAGCATCTTCTCGAAGTCGATCTCGTCCATGTCGACGCCCGGCAGCCCGCTGTCGTCGCCGAGATCGAGATCCATGTCGCCGAAGCCCGGCATCTCGCCGCCGAGCATCTTCATCATCTCGCCCTGCACGCGGATCTGCTCGACGAGATCGGTCATGCCGAAGCCGACCACCCGCTCGTTGCCGAGGGCCTCGAGCGCCGACTTCGCCCACGCCGCACCCGCGAGTCCCTCGTCGCCCGCGGCCGCGCCGCGCAGCGCCTGCTCGACCGCTGCGGCCGGACCGAGGAAGAGATGGCCCTGACCGAGGCCGATCGCCATCGGGCTGAACTCGTCGCTGTAGATCGCCTGCCCCTGGAAGTCGCGGCGCATCAGGCCCATGCCCGGCCCCATCATCGCGACCAGCGGCTCGAGGCGGGTGAGATCCGTGCACGGGATCGCGACGAGCGTCTCCATGCTGTCGACGTCGACCGGCATGCGGACGCTGTTGTAGATGCGAACGGTCGGCTCCATCGCGCCGAAGGCCTGCTCCATCATCGGCGCGAACTGCATGAGCATGCCCTCCATCTGCTCGCGCTCCATCTCCCCGAGGCCCGCGACGATCTCGCGGAGCGTGGGGACGATCGCATCGAAGCGGATGTTCATCCGCCCGTAGCCGATCGCGTCGGAAGGCACCATCGCCGGGGGCGGCTCGACCGGACTGTCCATCGTGAGCAGCGAGAGCAGGCCCTTCTTCGGGCCGGGCACGGTCATCACGAGGCGCTGGTCGACCATCGCGCCGCCCTGATCGACGCTCATCCCGACCGCGTGGGCGCGGATGTCGCCGAAGACCTGCGACAGGATCGGCTGCGCGGTCGCGAGCATGAAGGCGGCCTCGCCCGAGGCGAGCATCTTCTGAAGGTTCGACGTGAGCAGCATCGCGTAGACGTCGGGGTCGCCGAGCAGCTCGTAGGTGTCCTTGAAGTCGTTGGTGGTGCCGATCGGCTCGACCGCCTTGCCGTCGATCGCCGCGAGCAGGTCCTCGAGCACGACCAGGTCGCTCGCCATGAGATGGCGCGAGCCCGACTTCATCACGTAGAGCTTCTCGAAGTCCGCGAGGCCGGCCATCGGATCCATCCCGAACGGATCGCCGAAGTCGTCGTCCATCGCCTCCTCGTCCTCGTCGCCGAGCGAGACGACTCGCACGACCTCGCCCTTGAGGTCGGTGCGCTGCAGTCCCCCGTCCTTCTCGGCCTGGTCGAACATCGCCTCGACGATCTCGAGGCTGCCTGCGTCGTCCGCCCAGTCGACGAAGCCGAGGATGAAGGGGCGCTCGAAGCCGAGCTCCTCGTCCATCTGCGTGAAGATCGACAGGCCGAAGGAGGCGGGCATCGAGAGCTCGTCGTCGGGGCGGCCGAGTTCGGTCGCCATCTCCTTCGACGCCTCGCGGAGCGACTCGAGCGCCGGCTTCATCGCCTCCTGCATCTCCTCGGACTGCCACAGGCCCCACAACGGCGTGCTCTGGAAGCGGGTCCACGCGGCCTTGAGGTCGTCGCCGCCGACGACGATCGCCGAGGACTTCGGGGCGACGTCGCGGATCGAGAGCGGCGGCGCCGCGAGCGACGGCGAGACGAGGGCGAACGTCGAGATTCCGAGGGCAAGGGCCGAGAGGCGCGGCATGGTCGAAGGTTCCAGGAAGGGAGGTCCGGAGATCGGAGTCCGATTCGGCGAACGGGATGCGGTCGGCACGCGGCTCGCCGCAGGATCGGTTGTTCGGAGATCAGGAGGATCGGTTGCGGCCCGAGCCGGTCTCGCTCGGCGGCTCGTCGCCGGTCCGGAGCGCCGGGGCGATGCCCGGACGCCTTCTCGACGGCGGATCGTGGTAGCGATGGCCGGAGTTGGGGTTGCTCGCGTCGTAGGCGAAGGCGTCGCGATTGCGGATGAAGTCCTTCACGTAGCGGGCGGGAATCGCGAAGTTGAGGGCCTCCATCGAGAGGATCCCCATGTTGGTGATCCCCACCACCTCGCCGCGGGCATTGAAGAGCGGGCCGCCCGAGTTTCCGGGGTTGATCGCGGCATCGATCTGGATGTACGTCAGCCCGCCGACCTCGCGGGTGCGCGTCGACACCACGCCCTCGGTCAGGGTCTGCTCGAGGCCGAGCGGATTGCCGATCGCGAAGACCGGCTGCCCCGGCACGAGCACGTCCTCGAACTCCATCAGCGCGAAGTCGAAGGGCTTGCCGTCCGGGTGCGCGACCCGCACGAGGGCGAGGTCGTAGTGGTTGTTCAGGGCGATCAGCTCGACGTCCTCGATCGTGGTGCGCTTGAGCGAGCCGTCCGGCTCGGGGAGCCACACCGTCGCCCGCAGCGCGGTCTCGCCCTGCACCACGTGGGCGTTGGTGATCGCGTAGCCGTCGGGATGGAAGAGGACGCCCGAGCCGAGCCCGCGCGGCGTCGAGACCTTGATCACCGCGGGCCCGAGGATCTTCGCCTGCTCGCGGGCGCTTCGCTCGGCGAGGCTCTCCGCGCTCGAGTAGAGCACGCGCGAATCGGTGCTGACCGCGATCGGCCCGGAGCCGTCCACGATCTCCGCGATGTCGGCGCCCTTGAACTCGAGGACCTGCGGCCCCACGTCGATCCAGACCGAGCCGTCGGTGCGCTTCACGATCTCGCCGGCGACGACGGCGCCGCCCTGCAGCACGAGCCGATCGCCGCCGGGCGGCGCGGGCTCGTCGTTCGCGACGGCGAACGGCGACAAGGCTGCGAGGGCGAGTCCTGCCAACGCCAGGCTCGCGCGGTTGCGATGAGGATCGCTCGAAGGTCCGCTCATGAGGGTCGTACTATACGAGGCGCCGCGCGGAGAATTCCCCGGCAAGTCCCCGAGGAACTCCCATGCATCCGACGAATCGCGGCGATCGCGTTCGCCTCGCCGAACCCTTCGCTTCCGCCCTCATCGCGGCCATCCTCGCCACGCCGTCGCTCGCGTCTGCGCAGGCTCCGGAACCCCAGGACGGCACCGAGGAGCGACCGCCGCTTGCGGAGTACTTCGGCTTCGACGGCCTCGACATCCTGCCGCTCGGCGGGAAGTCGGGGCCCGCGGTCATCGCCGACTTCGACGGCGACAACCTGCTCGACCTCGTGGTCGTCAACAATCGCTCGAGCCGCGTCGAGCTCTTCCGACAGAAGCCCGGCGCGTCGCCCGACGATCCGGTGCCGCCGCCGTCGCGGGTCAACGAGTTCCCCGACCACTGGCGCTTCGAACGGTCGTGGATCCCGGTCGGGCACGAGATCGGATCGATCGTCGCGGGCGACTTCGATCGCGACGGCACGCTCGAACTCGCCTACGCGGGGCAGCCGGGATCGATCGTCTTCCTCGAGCAGACCGAGCCGGGGCGCTTCGAGGTCGCGCGGCGCGAGCCGGTGAAGGGACTCTCGACGAGCAGCGAAGGCTTCGCGATCGCGGACCTCGTCGGCGACGAGGGGCTCGAGGCGATCGGCATCGTGGGCGGCCGGCTGCAGGTCTGGCCGATCCTCGACGGCTATCGCCTCGGCCAGCCCACCGTGCTCTCCGCCGGCACCGGCAACCTCACCGGCTTCTCGATCGAGGATGTCGACGGCGACGGGCATCGCGATCTCGTCGGCATCATTCCCGAGGACGGCGCGCCGCTGCGGGTCTGGCTCGCGACGGTCGACCCTCGCGAGGGTTCACGATCCTTCGGGCCGCAACTTCGCTTCGAGATGCCCGGCTTGCGGCAGCTCGGCACGGTGCGGCTGCCCGACGATCCCGCCGCGCGGCTCGCGGTGATCGAGCGGGCCTCCAAGCGCCTCGCGCTCTATGAACTCGCCCCGGATGCGCCCGAGGCCGGCACCGGCCGGCCGTCGCTTCGGTACTTCGGCTTCGACGATCCGACCGCCCGCAAGCGGTTCATCGCGGTCGCCGACGTCGACGGCGACGGCTTGCGCGATCTCGTCGCGAGCAACGTCGAGGCGAACTCGATCGTGGTCTACCGGCAGGTTCCCGGGCGGGGCTTCGAGCAGGCCGCGTCGTTTCCGGCGTACGCGGAGCTCGAAGGCCTCGCGGCGCGGGATCTCGACGGCGACGGCCGTGCGGAGATCCTCCTGCAGAGCGAGAAGGAAGGCGTCGCGGGCGTCGCGCGGTGGCGGGACGGCTCGGTGTCGTTCCCGCAGGCACTGCCGCTTTCGGCTGGCCACGTGCCGGTCACGATCGCGGCGATCGAACTCGACGGCGGCCCGGCCGCGGCGGTCGTCGCCCGCGAGAACCGAAGCTACGTCCTCGACCTTGTGCCGATCGGCGGCGAGGCGACGAGCGTGCCGCTCGGCGACCTGCCCCGCGCCCCGGGCGCGATCCTCGCCCTCGATGCCAACGGAAGCGGCCGCACCGACCTCCTGCTGCTGACGCCGGATCGTCCGATGCTCATGCTCGAGGCGCAGCTGTCGGATTCCGAGGCGGCGTGGAAGCTCCTCACTTCGACCGACATGGGCCAGTTCGGGCTTGCCCAGGCCGCGAGCGCCGACAACACCGCGGTCTACGACCTCGATGGCGATGGCCGCGAGGAACTGCTCGTCGCGGACCGGAACTTCATCCGGGCCCTGCGCTACGACCCGAGCCCCGCGGCGGGCACCACGCCGGGCTGGCAGATCGTGGGCCAGCTCAACGCCGATCGCGCCGATTCGAAGCTCGTCTCGCTCGCGGTCTTCCCCGATCGCGTGGTGGCGGCGGATCGGGCCAACAATCGGCTGGTGGTCTTCGTCCGTACCGCGAGCGGCTGGCGGCAGGAGCCGTCGATCGAGCTCGAAGGGTTCCGGGTGCGATCGATCGAGGCCGGCGCCTTCTCGGGCGACGACGGCGAGGACATCCTCGTCGCCGCCGACGACGGGTTCGCGATCGTTCGCCTCTCCGGCGGAAGTCCGGTGCTGCGCGAGGTCGGCTCGTGGCGGCCCGAGGAGGAGCGTTCGCTGCACCACGACGTCGTCTCCGGCGATGTGAACGGCGACGGGTTCACCGATCTCGCCATCGCCGATGCGGGCCGGCAGTCGCTCGACCTGCTCACCTTCGCCGAGGACGGTTCGCTCGCGTATGCGA
This sequence comes from Phycisphaerales bacterium, assembly GCA_049449095.1. Lineage (GTDB taxonomy): Bacteria > Planctomycetota > Phycisphaerae > Phycisphaerales > SM1A02 > VGXO01. Next base: position 7,375 of record JBMTTG010000116.1, read on the forward strand.
CGGGCTTCCCGGTCTTCCAGACGCGGATCTTCAGCGCGGGCGAGGTGCGGGAGTTCGAGCCGCATCAGATGCTCGTGGGCGACGTGACCGGCGACGGCCTCGCCGATCTCGTGCTGCTCTGCCACGATCGCGTGCTCGTCTATCCGCAGGACTCGGGCGAAGGCGACAACGCCTCGGCCGCGCCGTGAGAGCCTCCGCGTGCTGATTCCGCTCGGAACCGAACCGCCGCCGCGGCGAAGCCCGCTGATCGTGCCGCTCCTGATCGGCGCGAACCTCGCGGTCTTCGCGGTGGGTCTCTTCGGCGAACGGCTCTTCGGCTGGCCGGTCGAGAAGCTCGCCGAGGCCGGCGCCTTGCAGTCGGGCGAGGGCTTCCGCTGGTGGCAACTCGTCTCCTACCAGTTCCTGCACGATCCGTGGGGCATCGCGCACATCCTCTTCAACATGGTGTTCCTGTGGGTCTTCGGGAATGCCGTCGAGGGAAGCCTCGGGCGTTGGGGCTTCCTCGCGTTCTATCTCGCAGGCGGCGCGGCGGCGGGCCTCTCGCAGATCGCGATGAGCCCCGCGCCGGTGATCGGCGCGAGCGGCTCGACCGCGGCGACGGCGGGCGCGTTCCTCGCGCTCTTTCCTCGTGCTCGCATTCGCACGCTGCTCGTCTTCCTGCTGATCGGGGTCTATCTCATTCCCGCGGGCTGGTTCATCGGCCTCTACGTCGTGCTCGATCTGCTCGGGGCGATGGGAGCCCGGGGCGGCGGCGTCGCGTATGCGGCGCACCTCGGCGGCTATCTCTTCGGCTTCGCGATCGGACTCCTGCTGCTCTGGCGAAACCTCGTGCCGCGGGGCGAGTTCGACATGCTCTACCTGTGGAAGCAGGCGAGCCGGCGCCGCGCGATGCGCCGCGCGCTCGATGGCAGCGGCGCGCCCTGGAGCGGATCGCCGCCGCCCGCCTCCGCTCGGCCAGGCCATGCGACACCGGCGAGGCCCCGAGCCGCCGAGCCGGACGATCCCTTCCGTTCGCGTCGCGCCGAGATCGCGAGCCTCCTGCAGCAGCGGCGCTTCGACGACGCGATCGCGGCCTATCACCGCCTGCGCCGTGATGCGCCGAACACCGTCCTCGCGGAGAAGCCGCAGGAGGAGATCGCCACCCATCTCGCCGCGGCGGGCGACGATGTCGAGGCGGTCGAGGCTTGGGAACGATTGCTCTCGCGGTACCCGCTCACGCCGCGGCGCGACGAACTGCGCGTGCTGCTCGCCGCGAAGTGCCTGCGAAGCCTCGGCGAGCCGGCCCGCGCGCGAGAGCATCTCGCGGTACTCGCGGGACGCGACCTGCCGCCCTCGCTCGCCTCGCTCCGCGAAGCGCTCATCGCCGAGGCGGGGTGAGTTGTCGCGTGAGCGACGGGGATCCGCCGCGGCACCGTGGCTCTGCGGTCATGACCTCTCGTGGATCGACCTCGCGCTCCGCGGGCGGTCGCCGATCACTCCAGCGGGGAGACATGGAGGGAACCGCAGCCGCTGAGCAGGCCATCAAGCCGCGGCTCCTTGCCGTGGTCGCAGCCGCACCATCGTCTCGCCAAC
>JBMTTG010000117.1:0-8860 GCA_049449095.1 Phycisphaerales bacterium
CGAGACGGTACCGGATGCCTGAATAGAGTGCAAGCGGAATCGGGCCGATGCCGTAGACTCGCATCTCGCTCCGGGCTGTCTAACCAAGTTTGAGACTGCATAGTCTCGCGGCTGTCGCCAAGGAAGGGCAGCCGCAGGTTTACTTGCCCCGCGATCGTCCCCCTACCGCTTGCTCGCCTTCGAGCGACGATCGGGATCGGCCACGAAGAACTCCGGCGGCGCCGGAAGCTCACCCACGAACGTCTCGAGGCGCGAATCGGGCTTGTCGAGATCGACGCGAAGGATCGCCTTCCGCTTGCGATCGCCCACGTAGAGCGTGCTGCCGTCGATGGCGATGCCCGAGGGCAGTTCCGGTCGATGCGGCCGTCCCTTCAGCAGATCCGTCACCACGCCGTCGGCGGTGCGTCGGAAGACGGTGCGGGCACCGCGATCGCTCACGTAGACCCGTCCCGCCTCGTCGACCGCCACCTGAATCGGCTTCTTCAGACCATGCGAGCGATCAAGCACCGTCTCGAGACGCTTGCCGGTCTCGCGGTCGTAGGCGTACACCGCGGCGGCGTCGCGATCGACGACGAGCAGGCGACCCTGACCATCGAAGGCGAGTCCGCGCACGCAGCGAAGCCCGTCACGCTGCTCGCCGTCGCTGCCGATGAAGATCCCGTCGCGCGGCGGGGTGACCGCGGTCCAGTTCGCCCTCGCGCCGACCGGAGCCGGGATCGGCGCCCCCGCGATCGGCGCGTCGAGTCCCGCGAACCAGGTGACGAGGTTGGCGTCCTGATCGCTCACGAAGACCGTGCCGTCGGGCGCGACCGCGATGTCGTAGGGATGGATCCGGTCCGCGAAGTCGCGGCCGAGGTCGGCGAAGACGGCGATGAACGGGCGGCGCCCGTCGGACTCCGGACCGCCGAAGCGGAGGATCCCCGGATCTTCGCTGTAGGCGCTCGCGACCAGCATCGATCCATCGGCGAGGAACGCGACCGCGCGAGGCTGACGCAGGCTGACGTCCTTGGGAACGTCCTTGTCCGAGCAGACGATTGCGACCGCCCCGCCCTCTCGATCGAGGGCGATCACGGCGTTGCCGCCCTCGTTGCCGTGCATGGTCAGGTACCAGGCGATCGACGCTTCATGCTCGGGGTCGCCCCCTCCACGGCCGCAGCCGAGGAGCAGGAGCCCCAGCGCGAGGATCGCGGCCGGGCGGAACCGGTGGCAGGCTCGGGCTTCAAGCGCGGTGGGCATGGGCGGGGATGGTAAGTTCGCCGAGGGGCGGCTCCGGACGGACGCCGCCCGCCGAATCGAGATTCCTCCATGTCGATCCCCGCCCTCTCCCATCCCCTGCTTCTCCTCGACTCGGGCCGCAGCGTCGCCGAACTGCTCGGTGCGAGCGGCAAGGACGGCGGGATCCCGAACTCCGCCTACGAGCGGCTGGTGATGCCCCTCCACCAGGTCGCGAACGGGTGGATCATCCTCGACCTGGTGCTCGGCTTCACCTTCGCGGTGAGCTGCGCGGCGGCGCTTGCCTGGCACCCCCACCACCTCAGGGGCACGAGCACCTACGAGCGCTTCCGCGAGCGCCGCATCCTTCTGCTCATCGCGATCGTCGGCGTGGTCGTGGCGCAGATCGTCGCGGTCGAGCCGTCGATGGCGCTGGTCGTCTTCGGCATCGGGAGCCTGATCCGCTTCCGCACGGTGCTCGCGACCCCGGAGATCACCGTGAAGGGCATCATGGTCGTGGTGATCGGCCTCGCCTGCGGGCTGAGCCTCTTCCCGCTGGCGGTGCTGCTCACCGCGGCGGCGTGGGTGCTGCTCTGGTTCATCGATCGCAAGTTCGGCGTCCGGGTGCGGATCGATCTTCGCTCGGCACCCGCCTCCGAGGAGTCGCTCGAGCGCGACCTGCGGGACGCCTGCCGCCGCCGCGGCTACTCCGTCCTCGAGATCGAGACCGGACGCGATGGTCGGCGGCTCGACATCGAGGTGCTCGCGCCGATCGACCGCGCTCCGGAGACGATCTCCGCCGATCTTCGCGCGATGCTGCCGCCGGAGCTTCAGGACGCGAAGCTCTCGTCCAAGGTCTCGATCTCGTTTTGACCACGTCCGACGCCCCGCAGGGAGAAGCCATGACCGCCACCGACCACCATTCGCTCGACGCGATGTACCTGCACGGAAAGTTCGAGGCCGCGCTCGGCTGGGAGGACTACCTCGCAACCGATCCGGATCGGGCGAGCCGCTGGCGGGAGTTCCACGAGAAGGTCGCGTTGACGGACGAGCAGCGCTCGCTGCTCTCGGGCTTCTCGCGGCGCATGAACGTGCTGTGCGTCTCGGGCATCTGGTGCGGCGACTGCGTGCAGCAGGGTCCGCTGCTCGAGCGGATCGCCGCGGCGAGCGACGCGATCGATCTGCGATGGGTCGATCGCGACGAGCACGCGGATCTCGCGGAGCGGGTGAAGATCAACGCCGGGCTTCGCGTGCCGGTCGTGCTCTTCATGGCCGAGGACTTCGAGCTGCTGGGATGGTTCGGCGACCGCACGCTCACCCGCTACCGCGCGTTGGGGGCGAAGAACCTCGGACCGTCGTGCCCGGTACCCGGAGCCCCCGTGCCGGAGGACGAGCTCGCCGCGACGATGCAGGAGTGGCTCGACGAGTTCGAGCGCTTCCAGTGGATGCTTCGGCTCTCGCCGCGGCTTCGTCATCGCCACGGGGATTGAGTTCGTCGGCGATCCGCGCGGCGGATCGTTCACCGCCGCGGCGAGGAGCGACCGTCGCGCGAGCGGCGACCTCTCACTTCAAGCGGGAGCTGCCGAGGGCCCCAGTGACGCGGAGCACACCCGGCAGACGGATGTCGCGCGAGAGCTGAAGTGCTTCGCACCGCCGGGAATCACCTTGGCGGCCCCAGTCCGCATCTCCGGAGTTCGCCGCAGCGTCGCGGCGGATCGCATGGCCGACGCGAGCCCTCTGCGGCTCTGTGGCTCCGTGGCTCTGAGGCTTCGAGCCTTGAAGCGAATCAAGCCGCAAGCGCCCGCCGGTGCCGAACTCAACCAGCCTCAACGGCCGCCCCAGTTCCCGAGCAGGATCGCGAGATCCGATCCGCCGACGAGGCCGTCGAGGTCGAGGTCCGCCGGCGACGCCCCGCTCCCCCACGACCCGAGCAGCACGGCGAGGTCGGCGCCGCCGACCGTACCGCTTGCATCGAGATCCCCCCGCAACGCGACGCATCGCTCCCAGAACGCGGCGACGTCTGCGCCGTCGAGTTCGCCATCGCCGTCGAAGTCGAGCATCTCGCGACCGGGCTCGAGCGGCCCGAGCCCCCACTCCAGGAACGCGCTCCAGTCGTTCGCGTCGACCACGCCATCGCCGTCGACGTCGCCGAGCCGCGACGGCGGGTAGGCCGTCCACGCTCGATTCGCGGCGAGGTTCCGCAACGTTCTCGTCGCTCCGCCGCAGGGCCACTGCACCTCGATCGAGTCCGCCGCGATCGCGTCCCCAAGGCCGAAGTGGAGCGTCGCCTCGTTCTGCCCGAGATAGCTGTTGCCGCCGACAAGCACCTCGCGCCATTGCGGCGATCCGAGACGCCCCTTCGACTTCCGTGGCACCAGCGTGGCGGACGCGCCGGCGGCGTCGCGCACGCGACCCTCCCCGGCGATGCGCACGCGAAGCCACGATCGCCGCGCCCCCTCGTGGTTCATGTAGATCCTCAGCGCCTCGCCGTAGCTCGAGACCACCAGATCCAGATCGCCGTCGCCGTCGAGATCGCCGAAGGCCGACGCGAACGCGAGGTTGCTCGAACCCGCGAGCCCGGCGGCCCCCTCGAGTTCCGTCATCGGCGGCGAGGCCTCGTTTCGGTAGAGCGTGTTGGGCTGGTTCTCGTTGACGACGAAGAGATCGAGATCGGCGTCGTTGTCGAAGTCCCAGAAGCACGTGCCCCAGCTCATGCGGTGGTGGTCGACGCCCCACGCGACCTGCGCCTGTTCGAAGACGCCGCTCGTCGAGCCGAGCAGCAGCGGATTCGCCCCGAAGAGCGGCGGCGATGCGCCGGGCAGATTCGTGAGGTAGTAGTCCGGGCGCAGGTCGCCGTCGACATCGCCCGCCGCGAGTCCCATCGAGCAGAGCGCGACGTCCGCCCCGCAGGCCGCGCCGATCTCCTCGAACGTGCCGTCGCCCCGATTGCGATGCAGTTCGTTCGCTCCGGCGCCGACGCCGCGGTCGTTGCTCACGTAGAGATCGGGCCACGAGTCGCGATCGAAGTCGCTCCAAGCCGCTTGGAAGCTGCGGGCCGTGGAGACGAAGCCCAACGCCGCCGCGACCTCCTCGAAGGTGCCGTCGCCGCGGTTCCGCCACAGCTGGTTCTCGACGTCGGCGTCGTAGTTGCACGCGAAGAGGTCGATCCAGCCGTCGCCATCGAAGTCGGCGGCGGCGAGGCCCGTCACCGGCAGCGTCGCAGCAATCCCGCTCGAGGCGGTGACGTCCGTGAAGACCAGGTTGCCGTCGTTTCGATACAGGCTCGAGGCGACTCCGGTGCGGCCGATGAAGAGGTCGAGATCCGCGTCGCGATCGAAGTCGAAGGCGAGCACCGAGGCGTTGACCAGCGAGGGCAGCAGTTCGCTCGTGAAGCTGCGGTTGAGGAAGTGCCCGCTTCCGTCGTTCTCGAAGACCCCGACCATCCCGTTGGTCCGGCCGAGCGCCACGAGATCGAGATCGCCGTCGCCGTCGAGATCGGCGATCGAGAGCCCGTAGCCGTGCTGGCCGCTCTGGAAGGGAGGGAACGACGCGATCGTGTAGGTCACCCCGCGTGCCGGCGCCTCCGAGGTGAAGGGCCACGGATCGTCCGCCGTCGCGAACGACGTCGCGGCGACGAGTGCGCCCACCACCATCGCCGCGTCGGCGTTCCGCATCGCTACTTCCCGCTCCACGCTCCGAGGAGGATCGTCAGGTCGACGCCGCCCACGACGCCGTCGAGGTCGAGGTCCGCCGAGGAATCCGACCGCCCCCACGACGAGAGAAGCATGGCGAGATCCGGGCCGCCGACCACTCCGTCGCCGTTCAAATCGCCGCGAACGATCGAGGCGCGGTCCCAGAACGCCGCGACATCCTCCGCGTCGAGCACCGCGTCGCCGTCGAAGTCGAGCATCTCGCGTCCCGGGACGAGCAGGCCGAGCCCCCAGGACTGGAACGCCGCCCAGTCGTTCGCGCCGACCGCGCCGTCGCCGTCCACGTCTCCGAGCCGCTGCGGCGGATAGGCCGTCCACCGATGGTTCGACGAGAGGTTGCGAAGCGTGCGGACCGGTCCGCCGTTGGGCCATCGCACCAGGATCTCGTCGGCGCGAGGCGAGGAGCCGAGCCCGAAGTGCAGGATCGGCTCGTTCTGCCCGAGATAGCTGTTGCCGCCGAGGATCACCTCCGCCCACTGCCAGCGGCCGCCCGCGAGCAGCGACGCCGAGGCGCCCGCGGCCTGATGGTTGGCGCCGATCCCCTCCACCCGAAGGCGAAGCCAACGGCGACGCGAGCCCTCCTGGTTCATGTAGAGCCGCACGTTGCCGGAGTGGTTGTTCTGCACGAGATCGAGATCGCCGTCGCCGTCGAGGTCGCCGACGATCGAGACGTACGAGACGCCGCCGGTTCCCGCGAGGGCCAACTGCGTCGTGGCGTTGACCATCGGGGGACGGCCCGGGTTCACGTACGCGGTGTTCGCGACGAACTGGTTGTTGACGTAGAGGTCGAGGTCGGCGTCGTTGTCGAAGTCCCAGAAGAGGGCGCCCCAGCTCAGGACGTGGTGCGCCACGCCCCACGCCTCCTGCGCCTCGACGTAGGTGCCGTCGCCCTGCGAGAGCAGCAGCGGATTGGCGCCCATCAGCGGCGGCAGCGGATCCGGAACGTTGGTGGCGTAGAAGTCCGGGTATCCATCGCCGTTGAGATCGCCGGAGGCGACACCCATCGAGAAGAGGTTCGCGTCGGCGCCGCTCGCCTCGGAGATGTCGACGAGCGCCCCCTCGTCGTTTCGCCAAAGCTGGTTCGGCCCGTAGTAGGGACCGCGGTCGTTGCTCAGGTAGAGATCCGGCCAGGAGTCGCCGTCGACGTCGGTCCAGTGCGCCTGCAGGCTCGGAAGCTGGCTCTCGATGCCGGGGCCCGGCTGAACCCGCGCGAAGGTCCCGTTGCCGAGATTGCGGTAGAGCCGGTTGCGGGTGACGTCGACGTTGCCGGGCACGACGTAGTTGGCGAGGTAGAGGTCGAGCCAGCCGTCGCCGTCGTAGTCCGCCACGCAGACGCCCTTGGTCGGCAGCGTCTCGCCGAGCCCCGAACCCGCGGTGACGTCGGTGAACTGCCAGGGCGCATCCTGCCGGTAGAGGCGGTTGCCGCCGGATCCCATGTACTGGGCGAAGAAGAGATCGAGGTCGCCGTCGCCGTCGTGGTCGAAGCACACCACGCTGCTCGCACCTTGGAGCGAGAAGATGCCCGCTTCGAAGATGCGGTTGGTGAAGTGCCCGGTGCCGTCGTTCTCGAAGAGCCCGGGCAGACCATTGCTTCGGCCGATCAGCACGAGGTCGAGATCGCCGTCGCGATCGAGATCCGCGATCGCCATGCCGAAGCCGTAGGCGCCGCCGGACTGCGGATACCCTTGCATCGTGTACTGGACGCCTCGCTCCACAGCCTCGGAGGTGAAGGGCTCCACGTCCGCGAAGATCGGCGAGGAGATCGCGGCGACGGCGATCGCCGCCGCGCCGAGCACGATGCTGCCCGCGTCGCCAGCCGATCTGCTTCGAGTCGAACTCCCACCCATCGATGCAACCTCCGGGTTCGAGGCGGTCGGATCTTTACAAACTAGTGCCGCCTCCCGTTTGAGCAATCGCAATCGATCGACTCCGCACGAGATCGCGGACGTTCCAGCGGGGCGACCGAGAATTCGGATGATGCTGCTCGCACTGACGATCGCTGCGGCCTCGATGGCGGCGACGGCGCAAGCTTCGGCCGACGCGCCGGCGATCACCCCCCCGCTAACAGAGTCGACGCGCTCCACTTCATCGATTCCGCCGGAGGAGCGAGCGGCCCTCGCGTCCCTCCTCGGTGGCGAGACCTGGGCGCACCGGGCTCTCGGCACCATGCGGCTCGAGGCGTACGGCCCCGAGATCGCGACGCCGATGCTCGAGGCGAGGCTGCGCGACCCCGCGTGGCAGGTCCGCGCCTTCGCGACCGCGGTCGCAGCGCGGATCCGAGCCCCGATCGATCTCGGCGCGGCGCTCGCGGCCGAAGAGCACCCGCGCGTCGTTCGCACGCTGCTTCGATGCCGCGGCGCGTTCCCGCCGGAGCGGCTCGAGCGCGGACTCGAGGTCCTCCTCAAGTCGCGAAGCGAATCCGAGCGCCTGCTCGGCGTGGAACTCGCCCTCGCCAGCGGCGGTTCCGAACGCATCGACGAGGCCGAGGAGACCTTCGTCTCGGTCGTGCTGCGCTCGAGCGCCGCGGAGATCGGGGCCCTCTCGCCGCGGCTTGCCGCCATCTCGACGGCGCCGGACCTTCGTCGCGACCATCGCTGGCGAGCGTGGCTTCGCTCCAATCGCGGCAAGCTCGGGCTGCACGGCGCCTACCTCGTGCCTCCGGCGGAGGACCAGGCCGCGTGGGCGGCCTACTCGCCGAACGCGATCGCGGCCCTCGACTCGCGCGAGTTTCTCGGGCTCGTCGAGTACGTGCGCGACCTGTCGACGCGGCGGCTCGATCTGGCGATCGCGATCGACTGCACCGCGAGCATGTCGGGCGAACTCGCCGAAGTGCAGGGCGGGCTCGACGATCTGATGCTCTTCGCCCGCGACGTGACCGCCGGCGTGCGAATCGGCGTGGTCGCCTATCGGGATCGCCGCGATCGCTTCGAGACGATCGCGCAGGACTTCACGCCCTCGCTCGACGTGGCGCGGGCCTGGCTCTGGCGACTGACCGCCGAGGGCGGCGGCGATCGCCCGGAAGCCGTGCATCCGGCGCTGCGTCGCCTCTACACCGAACTCGCGTGGGATCGCGATCGCACCGGCGTGGCGATCCTCGTGGGCGACGCGCCGCCGCATCCGGGCTGGGGAGCCGCATGCATCTCGCTCGCGGCGCGGGCCGCCGCGGCCGGCGTCGTGACGCATGCGATCTCGGCTGCGGCGCCCGCGGAGATCGACGAGGCGGACGACGAGTCCTCCTCGCCCCGCCCTCGCCGCGCACGAACCGGACCGCCCGAGCACTTCCCCGAGATCGCCTCGGCGGGCAGCGGTCGGCTCGTCGAACTCGCCGACGGCGACTCGCTCGTCGCCGAGATCGTCGGACTCACCCTCGGGGACCGCTTCGACCTTGCGATGCGCGGCTTCTTCGACGCGTATCTCTCGGTCTGCCGGTGATCTCGAACCGGGCGCGACCGACCCCGCCGGGAGACCTCGGACAGCCCGCTGTCAAGGAGGGTCTTCGGATTCGGTCACCGCTTCGTGAAGATTGCGGCAGTCCGCTTGCCAAGATGGGCAAGATCGGTAAGATTCCCGCGTCCGAGAACCCCCCACGCATCTTTCTCCCCTCCGGAAAGCGTCCATCCCAAAGATGGACGCTTTCTATTTGGCAACCGGTCGTCCAGCCCGGCAGGGACGAGTCGCGAGCCGCCGTCCCGGGTGGAGATGCCGTCCCGGCCTCGCCGCGTGAGCGCGGGATCGGCGCCCCCCGTCGAACGCGACTTCGCTTCGCGAGCGCGTCGAGGTCGATCGGTATGATCGCCGCCCTTCCAGACCCGAGAGCACCGCATGCCAAGCCCTGCCGATCTCCGCTTCTCCGAAACGCACGAGTGGTTCCGCGTCGAAGGTGACGTGGTCACGATGGGAATCACCCAGTTCGCCGCCGATCAACTGACCGACGTCAC
>JBMTTG010000118.1:0-8793 GCA_049449095.1 Phycisphaerales bacterium
TGCTCATGCAGCGGGGCACCGGCACCGCGATCTGGCGGGGGAGGAATCCCTTCGAGTCGAACGCAAGCGAGCCGGCGTTCGATCCGCGAACCCGGTAGCGACGCCGGGCCTCGAGATGCCGGGCGGATCGACGCGATCGAATCCGACGGGCGGGGGCTTCAGGCGAACGCCGTCGGCGCCAGATGGCGTGTAAGGAATCCCACCAGCCGGTCCTTCGCCTCGGCCGCAAAGCGTCCGAACCCCGCGTGCTCCTGCGGGGCGCCGGTCTTGTCGAAGACGACGAGTTCGAGCGCGGCCGGGTCGCCCGATGGCGGCGCATAGCGCGGCCCGATCGCCTCGAAGAACGCCTGCTGCGAGCGGAGCGGAACCCACTCGTCGAACCGGTTGTGCAGGCCGAGGAGCGGAACCGGCGACCAGGTCGAGGCGTGCTGGGCGGGTTCGAGATCGGCGATCGATTCGGCGAGCGGCCACCACGGAAGCGTGCGCCATGATCCGGTCGTGCCTTCGACGACCGCGGCCGCGAAGCGGGGCGGCTTCGAAGGGCTTGCGAGCCGCGCGAGGGAGATCATGCCGCCGGCGCTCATGCCTCCGATCGCCACGCGGCGCGGATCGAATCCGCCGAGTTCGATCGCCTCGTCGAGCACGCGATCGACCTCGTCGAAGGCTTGACGCACGATCCTCGGCATCGCCTCGGGGCGCTGCATCGCCGGATCGAACCGGTCTCCATGGCCCGGCAGGTCGATCGCGCAGACGCCGATCCCCGCCCGCATGAGCCGCAGGTACCGGCCCGGATCGAGGAAGCGGTCGACGGTGCGCCCGTGCATCCAGAGCAGAAGCGGCGGCGCGGCCTCGCCCTCCCGGATCGGATCGACGAGCAGCGCCGGCACCGAGTCGCCGACGAGGCGCACGTCGCGGGTTCGGGCGGCGAGCGAGGCGGGCAACTTGGCGGCGAAGTCGGGCATGCGGAACGATCGATGCGGGCGGCGTGGCGACGGCGGAAGAATCAGGGCCGCGGGCAATAGAGCAGGACCTGCATGCCCTTGCCGTAGTCGTGGACCTCGGGCCCGTCGAAGCCCTCGAGCGTCGGCGGTGGAGGCGAGTTCGGATCGACCGGTCGGCGCAGCACGAGGAATCCGCGGTCGCCCATCACCTCGCGCACTCGGGCCGCGGCGTCGAGCACGCGGGCGAGCGACTTCTCCTCCTGCATCAGTTCGTAGGGCGGGTCCATGAAGACCACGTCGAAGAGGCCGCCCGCCCGCGCGAGGGTGCCGGCGGCCAGCGCGTCGCCGACGAGCACGCTCACGCGATCGCCGCAGCCGAGGCTTTCGATGTTGCGGCGAAGCCAGCCGAGCACCGCGCGGTCACGCTCGACGCAGACCACCTCCCGGGCGCCGAGGCTGGCCGCCTCGAGGCCCATGGTCCCGACGCCGGCGAAGAGGTCGAGCACCCGGGCGTCCTCGAACCAGCCCCGCAGCAGTCCGAAGACCGACTCCTTGACCCGCGAGGTCATCGGTCGGGTGAGGTCGTCGCCGTCGGGGCTATCGAGGCGGCGCGAGCGGTAGATGCCGGAGAGGATTCGGAGCATGCGGTTGGACTTCGTCGGCGATCGGAAGAGCACCTTCCGGATCGAAGCGGGGATGCTACGGTGCTGCGATGCTTCTCGCCGCCGCCTGCCTTCTCTCGATCGGCTGCCTTGAACTCTCGCAGGATGCCGCCGTGGTCTCGGCCGCGGCGGACGTGAACGAGGCCGCACCGGCGGCGCCGGCCGAGGCGGCGCTCGAGGCGCGCATCGAGGCGGCTCGCACCGCAGGACTTCCCGAGGCGGAGGCGTCGATGGTCGGCGTCGGCGTCACGCGCCTGCTCGCGATGCAGGAGGGCGACGCGAAGGACCAGTGGCCCTACGAGGGCGTCTACCGGGTGCGGGGGCAGATTCCGGTGGGCTATCGCGTGGGTGGCACCGCGATCGCCGCGATGGCGTTGATGCAGGCGCCGGGGCTTGCGACGGATCCGGAACGTCGCGAGGCGATCCTGCGTGCGGCGAGATTCGTCGCGAAGGCGATCGAGCATCCGCTCATGAACCCCGACTACGCGGGCGGCTACGACGTGCGGGGGTGGGGCTACGCGTACGGGGTGCGCTTTCTGCTTCGCCTGAAGGCGAGCGGCCTGCTCGATGGCGACGGGCGCACCGCGACGCTCGTCGACGCGGCGATCCGCTTCTACCTCGATGGCCTTGCGGCGATCGAGATCCCGCAGGTCGGCGGATGGAACTACGCGCGGCGCGGACCGCTCGATCGCCCGGACTCCGCGGCGCCGTTCATGACGGCGCCGGTCCTTCGAAGCCTCGCCGAGGCGAAGGCCGCGGGATTCGAGGTGGACGACTCGATGATCCGCCGCGGCCTGGTGTCGCTGGAGAAGAATCGAGGCCCGGACGGCACCTACGAGTACGCGGGGCAGGGGCGTGGGCGAATCGATCCGGCGCAGCGGCCGGGCGCGATCGGGCGCATGGCCAGCGGCGATCTCGTCCTCGTCGAGGCGGGGCGTCTCGAACCGGAGTCGCTGCGGCGGGCGCTCGAGAGCTTCTTCGCCTACTGGGATGAACTCGAGGTCCGGCGGCGCCAGAACGGCACCCACGTCGCGCCCTACGGCGTCGCGCCCTACTACTTCATGTACGCCCACGGCGCAGTCGGCGAGGCGATCGAGCGGTTGCCCGAGGCGTGGCGTCCGCCGCTTCGCAAGGCGCTGCTCGAACGGCTCATGCAGGTGCGGGAGGACGAAGGCGTCTGGAACGACCGCGTCTTCGAGCGAAGCGCCAACTACGGCACCGCGCTCGCGCTCGAGGCGTTGCTCGCGCCGCTCGGCGTGCCGGCCGCGTCCTGGCCGGCGGCGCAGCCCGACGCGGCGGAGGAACCCGGGGCGAAGGAGGCTCCATGAGGATCTGCGTGATCATTCCCGCCGCGGGTGCGAGCCGGCGCTTCGGCCTCGGCGACAAGCTCGGGCAGGATCTCGGCGGTCGAGCGCTGCTCCTTCGCACGGTCGAGCTCTTCACGAAGCGCGACGAGGTGAGTTCGATCGTGGTCGCGGCACCGCCGGACGAGGACGACTTCGAGCAGTTTCGGGAGCGGTACGGCGCGCCGCTGAGCTTCCATGGCGTGCGGATCGTGCCCGGCGGACGGATCGAGCGGTGGGAGACCGTGAAGCTCGCCCTCGAGGCGGTCCCCGAGGATGCGACCCACATCGCCGTGCACGACGCGGCGCGGCCTGCGGCAAGCGACGAACTGATCGATCGGGTCTTCGAGGCGGCGAAGGTGCATGCGGCGGTGATCCCGGGGCTCGCCGTCACCGCGACGGTGAAGCGGGTGAGCGAGGAGACCGTCGCCGCGGCGGAGGACGACGCGCTGGCGAGCGCGATCCTCGGCGACGCCGGCAGCGAGGCGGTCTCGGCGCGGATCGTCGAGAGCACCATGCCACGCGATCGCCTCGTGCTCGCGCAGACGCCGCAGGTCTTCGAGGCGTCGCTGCTGAAGCGGGCCTACTCGAGCATCGATCCTTCGGGCACCACCGACGACGCGAGCGTGATCGAGCGGCTCGGGGAGCGGGTGATGGTGGTCGACGGCGATCCCCGCAACATCAAGGTCACCACGCCGGACGACCTGGCGATGGTGCGATCGATCCTCGGCGCGAAGCCTCCCGCGGAGCGCCCGGTCCACAAGCGGTTCTGAAGCACACTCGCCCAGCGCCGACGACCGGCGCCTCGGCCCCCTCGGGAATCCCTGCATGCAAGCTTCCACGCGTTCCTTCGCCATGCCTCGGGTCGCCTGGTGCGGCCTCGCGTTCGCGGTGCTCTTCCAGGCGATCGGCTGCTCGACCACGATCAACGCCACCGGCTCCGGGCCGGCGATCGAGGATTCGATCGTGCAGTCGATGGTGGGCGACTGGCCGCAGGGCGAGTGCACCCTGCTCGGCGAGGCGCAGGCGATGTTCGAGTTCGCGCCCGCGTCGAATCCCGGTGCCGGCGTGCTGACCTTCGGCGTGCGGCCGCCGGGCGACTTCATCAAGGGCCGCATCGTCGAGGTGCGGATCACCCCCTTCGACGATCGCCCCGAGGTGCGGCGGAAGGTCTCGGTGAAGGCCGGCGACGGCTCGCTGCTGCGGGGTGCGAAGGAGCGGATCGAGGCCGGGCTCGAAGAGGGCGGGTTCGTCGGCGCACGCTGAGGCCTGGGAAGTTGCGGGCGGGGCTCTGAAACTCCTCCTCGCGACGAAGTCGCGGGGAGGTGCCGAGCGAAGCGAGGCGGAGGGGTCGTGGGGCCGCGGAAGGCCTTGGTTGAGGCGGCGTTCGCCGACCGAGTTCGCAGGCCCCCTCCGTCTCGCTCGCGGCGCTCGCGATCCACCTCCCCCGCGTCGCTTCGCTCCGCCGGGGAGGAGTCTCGGGCGACCGTTCGTCCTCGCCTCGCATAGAGTCCGCCGGCGAAGGGAATCGCACCGCGCATGGCCCGCAGGATCGCTCGACGAGATGCCGCCGACGAGACGCTCCGGCCCCTCAACGAGGGGCTGGGGATGTTCCACCGGCGGCTTCTGCTTCTCGCGATCGGCTTCGTCGCGGTGCTGGTGGTGCTTTCCTCCCAACTGGTCCGTCTGTCGGTCGTCGAGGGCGCGGAGCGTCTCGACGAGGCGATGCGGCGGCTCGATCGGGCGGAGTTCCTTCCGACGGTTCGCGGTTCGATCCTCGATCGGAAGGGCCGCGTGCTTGCGGAGGACCGCGCCAGCCGAGATCTCGCGGCGAACTTCGAGTTCATCAGCGGCGTGTGGGCGGTGCGTCGGGCGGGCGATGCAGCGCGACGTCGCGTGATCGCCGAGGGCGGCCGCGCGGCGTGGTCGGCCCTCGATGGCGACGCGCGGCAGGCGGCGATCCTGGCGGAACTGCCCGCCGCCGATGCCGAGGCCGAGCGGATCTGGAGCGAGATCGCCGGCACCGCCGAGGTCGATCGCGCCGAACTCGACGCGCGGCTCGACGCGATCCGCGGCGACGTGCATCGCAAGGCGCTCGCGGTGGCGGATCGCCGCGCCGCGATCGAGGCGGAGCGTCTTGCGGCCGGCGACCTCGATCGGCCGCCGCCGCCGCAGGGACCGATCCGCGAGCAGAAGGCGTTCCACGTCGTGGTCGACGATCTCGCCCCGCTCGCCGCGATCGAACTCGAGCGGCTCGCCGAAGCCCATCCCGACGCGATCGAGATCCGCCACACCATCGGACGCGAACGGCCTTGGTCGGCGGCAGGAGTCTCGGTCGATCGGCGTTCGCTGCCGTCCCCGATTCGCCACGAGGACTCGATCGAGGTCGAGGTCGCGGATCCGCTCGGCCTGCTGCTCGGTTCGCTGGGCGAGGAGGTCTGGGCGGAGGATCTCGCGCGGCGTCCGCTTCGCGCCGCGGACGGTTCGCTCGATCTGGGCGGCTATGCGCGGGATGGCGAGCGGATCGGGCGAAGCGGCGTCGAGGCGGCCTTCGAGGATCGCCTGCGCGGGCGGCGGGGGCTCGTGCGGCGCAACCTGCAGAGCGGCGAACTCGAGCGGCTCGACGCGACGCGCGGCGAGGACGTCGAGCTCTCGATCGACGCGGCCCTGCAGTCGCGGCTCGCGGCGATCTTCGATCCGGAAGTCGGCCTCGCGGTGCCGCAGCAGTGGCACGCGGGATGGACGCGTGGAGAGCCGAATCCCCCGGCGCTTCCACCGAACTGGGGATCGCTTGGCGGCGCGGTGGTCGTGCTCGATGTGCGGACCGGCGAGATCCTCGCGGCGGTCTCGGCGCCCGGCGAAGCGCAGGCCGAGTCGATGCCGCCATGGCGGCGTGAAGTCGCGAGCCCGCTCGTCATGCGTCCCTTCGAGGGCGTGTATCCGCCCGGATCGATCCTCAAGCCGATCGTCTACGCGAGCGCCGTCGCCGCGGGCGCGCATCCGGCCGACGGCGCGATCGAGTGCACCGGACACTTCTTTCCGAACCTCGAGAACGTCGCGCGGTGCTGGATCTACCGCGATCGCTTCGGGCTCACCACGCACACCGCGCAGATCGGCGGGCCGCTCGGCGTCGAGGAGGCGATCGCCCGCAGCTGCAACATCTACTTCTACGAGCTCGCGAAGCGGCTCGGCCCCGCCCGCACCATCGAGTGGCTGCGTCGCTTCGGACTCGATCGCCGCTTCGGCATCGGGCTCGGATGGAAGACCGACGCCTCCGGTGCGGCGCGGCCGCGCGGCGAACATGCGGGCTTCCTGCCCGAGCCGGAGGAACTCGCCTCGATCGTGCGCGGCGGCGATCGCGTGACCCCGGTGCTCCTGGGCATCGGGCAGGGGCCCGTCGCGTGGACGCCGCTGCAGGCGGCGAACGCCTACGCGATCCTCGCCCGCGGCGGCGAGGTGCTCGAGCCGACCCTGCTTCGGCAACGCGTCGAGCGGGATCCGAGCGATCGTCTCGAGATTCCGCGCGAGGCGGTGCTGCGTTCGCTCGAGGGGCTTCGCCGCGCGGTCGCGGATCCGGTCGGTACGGGGCATCACCTGACCCTCGCCGACGGAAGCCGCGAGCCGCTCCTCGAGATCCCGGGCATTCGCGTGTGGGGCAAGACCGGCACCGCGCAGGCGCCGCCGGTGCGGATCGACCGCGATGGCGACGGCGACCCCGAGCAGACCATCCGCGATCTCGAGCATGCCTGGTTCGTGGGGCTCATCGGCGAGGAGGCGACCGGCGAGCCGCGCTATGCGATCGCGACGATCCTCGAGCACGCCGGCAGCGGCGGACGCGCGGCCGGCCCGCTCGCCGCGGCCGTGGTGCGGGCGCTCGTCGCGGAGGGCTACCTCGAGCCGGACTCGGAGATGACGCCGTGAGCAGCGTCGGCGCCATCGCCTGGGATGCCTCGGACGACGCCTCCGCTTCGTCTCGCCGAAGCCGGTTGCGCTGGATCAACCCCGCGTGGCTCATGGTCCTCGCCGGACTCCTGCTCACCGCGTTCGGCGTGGTGGCGATCGCGACGACGAAGCCCGAACTCGCCTCGCGGCAGGTCGCGTACGCGTTCGTCGGCATCCTTGCCGCGGCGGTCGCGGCGTGGCCGGACTACCGCCGGCTTCGGCGCTTCACGCCGATCCTTGCGGCGGGGTGCCTCTTCCTCCTGCTCGTCGTCCTCGTGCCGGCGGTGCCGGAGTGGCTGGTGCGACCGCGCAACGGGGCCCGCCGCTGGATCAACCTCGGCTTCACCGACCTGCAGCCCTCCGAACTCGCCAAGGTCGTCTACGTGCTCGCCGCGGCGGCATGGCTCCGAATCGACGGGGAGCATCGGCGGCTGCTCGGCTTCGCGAAGCCGTTCGTGCTGACGCTCGTGCCGGTGGTGCTCATCCTGCTCGAACCGGATCTCGGGACCTCGCTGCTCTTCATGCCGACGCTGCTCGCCCTCCTCTGGACGAGCGGCTCGCGCAAGCGGCATCTCGCCGCGGTGGTGGTGGCCGCGGCCGTGGCGGTGCCGGCGTCGTATCCGCTTCTCAAGCCGCACCAGAAGGCGCGGGTCGATGCGCTGCTGGCGCAGATCGAAGGCGACCGCCGCTACGAGCAGGACATCGGCTACCAGTCCGCGCGGGCGATGGACCTCGTCGGCGCGGGCGGAATCGACGGCCGCGGCGACGAGGCGGCGATGCTCATCCGCCACAACCATCTCCCCGAGTCGCACAACGACATGGTCTTCGCGGTCATCGCCTGCCGCTGGGGCGTCTGGGGCGGCGGGGCGGTGCTTGGGCTCGTCGCGGCGACCGTGCTGGGGGCGCTCGGCGCCGCCTGGGTCTCGCGCGACGCCTACGGCCGGCTGCTGGCGGTCGGCATCGCGACGATGCTCGCGGGGCAGGCGGTGGTCAACATCGCGATGACGATCGGGATCGCGCCGGTCACGGGCATGACGCTTCCCTTCGTCTCCTTCGGGGGATCGAGCCTGGTGGTGACGTGGACGATGGTGGGGCTGGTCCTCAACGTGGCGCTGCGACGGCCGCCGTCGCTCGCGCCGCGGCGGATCTTCGAGTTTCCTGCGGAGGACGAGCGATGAGCGAGGCGCACGAGTCGGACGGCCCCGCGCGACGGGTGCGCGAGCCGATCGAAGCGGCGCCGCCGCCGGCGGAGTGCGCGGCAGAGGCGGCGGCGCTCGGCGTCGAACTCGAACCGGGCGACGTCGAGCGGCTGCATGGCTACCTGCGCATGCTGTTCGCCGCCAACGCGACGATGAACCTCACCGCGATCCGCGATCCGATCGAGGCGTGGTCGCGCCATGTGCTCGACGCGCTGACGCTCGTCGGGCCGATCGCCTCGGCGACCGCCGCGGCGGGTGAGCGGCTTCGGGTGCTCGATCTCGGCAGCGGCGGCGGCGTGCCGGGACTCGTCCTCGCGTGCGTGATGCCCGAGGTCGAGTTCACCCTCGTCGAGGCGACGGGCAAGAAGGCTCGCTTCCTCGCCGAGACCGCGACCTCGCTCGGGCTTGCGAACGTCGAGGTGCTCGCCGAGCGGGCCGAGACGCTCGGGCACGATCCATGGCTGCGCGGTTCTCGCGACGTGGTGGTGGCGCGGGCGGTGGGGCCGCTTCGGGTGCTCTTGGAGCTCGCGGTGCCGCTGCTTCGCGTCGGCGGCACGCTGCTGGCGGTGAAGGGCGAACGCGCGCCGACCGAGATCGCGGAGGCGAAGCGGGCGCTCCACATGCTGCACGCGGTCGCGATCGACTCGATCCGCACGCCGACCGGCACGATCGTGGTGGTCGAGAAGAGCCGCGAGACGCCGAAGGC
>JBMTTG010000119.1:0-8785 GCA_049449095.1 Phycisphaerales bacterium
CGTCGCCGGTCGCCCGCCGCCATCAGCAGGGACGCAGTCCGTGGCCGCTCTGCCTCGACACCGCGACGATCCGTCCCGCGTCGCTCGAGGACAAGGTCCGCATCGCCGCCGAAGCCGGCTACGACGCGATCGAGCCGTGGGAAGGCGAACTCGCCGAGTGGGAGCGTTCGGGCAAGCCGCTCGCAGATCTCAAGAAGCGGATCGACGACGCAGGGCTCTTCGTGCCAAGCGTGATCGGCCTCTGGAACGCGATTCCGCCGACCCGCGAGCAGTGGGAGCAGAGCCTGCCGGACTCCCGCAACCGCATGCGGATGGCTTCGGCGATCGGCGCCGAGCACATCCAGGTGGTGCCGCAGCCGGCGCGGCCGTGGCAGGAGTTCGATCTCGCGTGGGCTTCGGCGCGGTACCGGGACCTGCTCGAGATCGGTCTGCGCGACTACCAGATCAACCCCGCGATGGTCTTCGTGCAGTTCCTGCCCGGCGCGGCGCGGCTCGGCCAGGCCGCGGCGATCGCCCTCGACGCCGATCACCCCAAGGCGAAGATCATTCCAGACGTCTTCCACATGCACATCGGCGACTCGGGCTTCTCCGGCATTCGCCATCTGCGCGGCGAGTTCCTCGCGATCTTCCAGTTCAACGATGCGCCTGCGACACCCGCCAAGGCCGAACTCGGCGACGAGCATCGGGTCTTCCCCGGCGACGGGATCCTGCCGCTCGAGCAGTGCCTGAAGGATCTGCTCGCGATCGACTACCGCGGCTGCGTGAGCCTCGAGCTCTACAACCCCGAGTACTGGAAGCGCGATCCGCTCGAGGTTGCGAAGGAAGGCCGGGAGAAGAGCCTCGCGGTCATCGAGAAGGCGTGCGGATCCTGAACTCGCCGACTACTTCGTGAACGCGGGGTGGTTGGGATTGCCGCCCGACTCGATGTAGGCGACGAGGTCGAGGATCTGCTCGAGCTCGAGCGTGCTGAGGAGACCCATCGGCATCGGCGAGACCGGTGAGGCCTCGCGGGCGACGATGTCTCTCGCGGCGACCTTCGTGGTCTGCCCGGTGTAGGGATCGACGATCAGTTCGACCACGTCGTCGTCGCGCACGATGCGGCCGATCACGATGCGGCCGTTGCGCAGGCGGACTCGGGTGTTGCGGTACTGGTCGCTGATGTCCGCCGACGGCTCGAGGATGGTGCGCAGGAGATCGCGGCGCGAGAAGCGGCTGCCGGCCGAGGTGAGGTCGGGGCCGACGCCGCCGCCACCGGAACCATCGAAGCGGTGGCACGAGGCGCAGGCGGCCTGGAGGTAGGCGGCGCGTCCGGCGTCGAAGTCGCGGCCCTTCGAGGCGAGCGGCAGATACGGATCGAGGGCCTGCATCGACCAGATCCGCGTGCCGCCGGAGACTGCCGCGAGGTCGGGCACCTGCCGCGGCGCCGGGGCGGCGAGGGCGGCGAGCGACTCGCGATCCGACTCGGGGGCGCGGGCGAGGGCGTCGCGTTCGATGGCGTCGAGGTAGCCGCGGAAGCTGTGGCCGCCGTCGGTGTTCTTCGCGGAGGCCAGCCAGCGGAAGAGCGCCTCGCGATCGGCGGCATCGAGGTGGTTCGAGAGCCGCAGGCTCATCGCGACGTCGAGGGCGGGCGCCACCTCGAGCGAACCGAGGGCCTTGATCGCAGGCTTCACGGCGTCGGCGCTGTCGGCCACGACGAGCATCGCGAGCATCGCCCGATCGAGTTCGACATCGCCGCAGGGATGCACCGGCTCGAGCCGCGATCGAAGCAGGGTCTTCATCGCCTCGTCGGCGAGTTCCGGATGCCGGGCGAGGGCGATCTCGTGGAGACGAAGCCACGCCTGCCGCTGCGAACGATCGAGCGTCGCCCAGTCGAACGCGCCGAGGCGCTCGATCGCGGCGGCGACGTCGCTCGTCTCGCCGGCTCGAACGAGGGCGAGCAGCGCCGCGAGCGCGCGAGCCGAATCGGCTTCCGCGACGGCCCGCGATCGCCACGCGTCGACCGGCGCAAACTCGAGGGCCACGCGGGCCGCGTAGGCAATCGACCCGTCGCGATCGGCGAGGTCGATCCAGATCGAGTCGAGCGACTCGGCCGCGGCGGTCGGATCGCCGTGCAGCGACTCGATCGCGCGACGTTTCGCCCGCGAGGCCTCGCCAACCATCGGCGGAAGCGGGGTCGCGTCGAGCGAGGCGGCGTCCTCGTGCGTCACGCGATAGAGACCGCTCTGCGTCCCGCGTCCGCCGGTGATGAACCACATCGCGCCGTCGGGACCCACTTCGAGGTCGGTCACCTGCAACGGCTTCCCGGTCAGGAAGTGGTCGAAGGATCCGCTGAACGTTCCGCCGTCCGGATCGAGGCGCACGCGAAGGATGCGTCCGTAGGACCAGTCGCCGATGTAGAACGCCGCGCGATCCTCGAGCGGGAAGGCGAGCGGCTCGCCGTAGAGGACGCCGACCGGCGAACTCATGCCCACATCGACGAGGGTCGGGGCCATGTCGGGCACGCCGTCGCGCCACTTCGCGGAACCGCTGCGCCAGCCGTACTCGCCGCCGGAGACGACGTGGTAGACGCGAGTCGGCCGGTACCAGGGCAGGCCGAGATCCCACTCCATGTCGGAGTCGAAGGTGAGCACCTCGCCTTCGGGGCCGAAGTCGAAGTCGTAGGCGTTGCGGAACCCGGCGGCGACGATCTCGATCGGCCCGCCGTCTGGATCGAGGCGCATCAGTTGCCCGCCCGGTGCCCGCACGCCGACGGCGTGCCCGCGCGGATCCTCGACCCGCGGCTCGAGGACGTCCTCGGCCCAGCGCCGGTGCGGCGAGGTCGGCGCCGGATCCGCGGGCGGATCGCAGTGGTTGCCGTTCATGAGGTAGAGCAGGCCGTCCGGACCGAGTCGCACCGCGTGCGAGCCGTGCTCGCCGCCGTCGCCGAGCTTCGTGATGAGCGTGACGTCTTCGTACGCGCGATCGCCGTCGCGATCGGTCATGCGGTAGAGCCCGTAGCCCTGTGGGCCGGAGCCTTGCACGAAGAGCGAGCCGAGCGCGGTGACGAAGCCCATCGATCCGACCGGCGACTCGGTGATCTCGATCAGTCGAACCGGGTCGCCTTCGCGCTGCGGCATCACGACGCGGGCGAGATGCCCGCGCTCCTTGCTGACGAGCAGATCGCCGTGCTCGTCGAACCCCATCGCGATCCACGACCCTTCGCCGAACTGCGAGGCGTGGACGAGTTCGACGCGATAGCCCGGCGGCACCGAGATCGATTCGGCGGGCGTTGCGTCGCGCGGCGCGAAGGGATCGGGCCACGGCCCGTTCGGCGCTCGACTGGGGCCGAACGAGTGGACGGACCGCCAGCCGGAAGGCTCCGCGAACTGCGGAGGGTCTTCGGAGAGGACCACGGCCGGAGCGCACTCCCACGTCTCGTCGGTGCGAAGGAGCTGTTCGCGGCCGTCCTCGAATCGAAGCGTGCCGCGAACAAGCAGCCCCGCCGGTCCGCCTTCGTTCTCCGCGCGAACGAGGATCTCGTGGCGACCGGGCGCGAGGGCGATCGAGTCCGCCTTGAGCTGCGGCCGATCCCACGCCTTGCCGGAGAGCAGCTGCTGCCCGTCGAGCCAGAGCGTGTAGCGGTTGTCGCAGGTGGCGACGAGATTGGCGAGGGTCGCGGGCTCGTCGAGGCTGAACGAGGTTCGGAAGAAGAACCGGTCGCCGTCGGTCGCGGGGTTGCGGCCCCAGATCCAGGCGACGTCGTCGGCGCGAAGCGGGGGCGCCGAAGGAAGCGTGTCGGCTCCCTCGTTTGGCTCCGCGTTCGCGATCGGCGTGAGCACGAGGTTGCGGTAGCGCACCGTCATCGGCGGGCCGGCGTGCAACTGGAGCGCGATCTGTCCGCTTCGGGCTGCTTCGGGCGATCGATCGGTCACCTCGACGAGCGGCACGCCGTTGATGGTGTGCGAGAGTTGCGGTCCAACCGCGCGGATCACGTACTCGTTCCATCCGGGCCGGATCGCCGACTGCAGCGCGGCGCGATCGCCGAGATCGGGCGAGGCGGTCTTCGAGCCGTCGGCGCCGAGCGCGACCCGCTCGCCGCGCCACGCGACGATGCCGCGGCCCTTCTCCTCGTAGAGGATGCCGGTGTAGTTGGGCCCGGCTTCGAGATCGGCCTGGTAGCCCGCCACCGCGAAGTCGCCGAGGTCGCGGCTTCGGTACTGGATGCCGGAGTTGCCGCCGTCGATCGCGAACTCGAGGCGCAGTTCGAAGTCGTCGAACGCGCCGTCGCGGATCAGGTAGGTGTTGCGTTCGCAGGGCGTCTGCTCGGTGGAGCGGCCGACGATGGCGCCGTCCTCGACCGACCAGAAGCGTGGGTCGCCGGACCAGCCCGAGAGCGAGGTGCCGTCGAAGAGACGGATCGGGGTCGCCGGCGGATCGGCGTGGGAGGCGAGGGAGAAGGCAAGAGCCGAGAGCGAGAGGGCGATCGCGGGTCGATGCATGCCCGGAATGTAGCGGTGGCTGCGGCTTCGTCGCGCAGATGCCGTGACAGGGGTCGGGCATCTCGGCGTTTCGGCAACTGCTCGCCGAGGCGCAGGCCGACACCACTAGGTTCGCGGGGATGCCCGATTCACCGATCCACGCCGTGACGGCGGCGTCCGCTACGGACCGATCCGTCTCGGACGCCGAACGCCTCGCCCGCATCGCCTGGCTGCAGACGGAGGGAATCGGAGGCACCCGCTGCGGGCGACTGATCGACGCCTTCGGATCCGCCTCGGCCGCGATCGAGGCGTCGGCGGAAGCGGTGGCGGCGGCGATCGGCGCGCGGGCGGAGACCGCGGCACGGTGGCGAGAGCAGGCGCGGCGTGCGCGCGACGAGTCGGCGAAACGCGAGTTCGATCGATGCGTCGCCTCGGGCGTCGAACTCGCGATGCCGGGCGATGCGGGCTATCCGGCGCTGCTCTCGGTCATTCCCGATGCACCGCCGCTCTTGTGGGTGCGGGGCTCGCTCGTGGCGCGGGCGAACCAGTCCGCGCTGCCTTCGGGCGGGCCGCGTGATCGCGGCGTGGTCGGCTTCGACGAGCCACGCGTGGCGATCGTCGGCTCGCGGCGCGCCACCGCCTACGGACTCGAACAGGCCTCGCGCTTCGCCGGGGCCCTCGCGGCGAGTGGCGTGGCGATCGTTTCGGGCGGCGCCCGCGGCATCGATGCGGCAAGCCATCGCGCGGCGCTCCGCGCCGGCGGGCGCACCATCGCGGTGCTTGGTTCGGGACTCGATCGCCCCTATCCACCCGAGCACCCGCGACTCTTCGAGGCGATCGTCGAGGGTGGTGGCGCCGTGGTAAGCGAGTTTCCGCTTGCGACCGATCCGCGGCCGGGGCTGTTTCCTCGGCGCAATCGGATCGTCTCGGGGCTCTCGCTCGGCGTGCTCGTCGTCGAGGCGGCGCTGCGAAGCGGGGCGATGATCACCGCGAGGCTCGCGGTCGAGGAGCACGGCCGCGAAGCGATGGCGATTCCGGGTCGCGTCGATGCGCCGAGATCGGCCGGCTGCCTGCGAGCGATCCGCGAGGGATGGGCGGCGCTCGTCTCGGACGTATCGCACGTGTTCGAGCAGCTTGGTGGGGCGGGCATGCTGCTGCGCGGCGCGGCGGAGCAGGCGGCGAACGATTCCGCGGGCGAGCCCGCGCAGGAGAGCGCGGTTCGGCGGGCCATCCGTGCGGCGATGCGCGAGCTGTGCGGCGACGAGGCATCGATGTGCGAGTCGATCGTCGCGGCGACCGGGCTCGAGGTCGCGATCGTCCGGCGAGAGCTCGTCTTGATGCGGATCGATCAGGGACGGATGCGATGAGCCGCTGGACTCGACCCTGCGGACGTGCGGGCTGCGATCCGCGATTCAGAAGAGCAGTCGCACGCCGAAGCTGACCGTCCACGCGGACTCGGGACGGTTCGAGACCTGCTGCGCGACGGGGATTCGCACCGAGATCTCGAGCGCCGCCCGCTGGGCTTCCCAAAGCAGGCCCGGTGCGAGGAAGAGCTCGTACTGGCCGTCCATCTCCCACTCGCCGAGGAACTCGCCAAGGACGTAGAGGGCCGGCTCGTGGACCTCGGTGTACTCCTCGGGCGAGAGCCGGAAGGCGTAGGAGGCGTCGAACTCGAAGAGATCCGCGGTCGTCTCGCCCGCGAAGACCGGATCGAAGGTCGAGCCGGTCGTGAAGCGCCACGTCGCGGCGGCGTTGAGCCCGTGTCGGCCGAAGATGCCCGTCACGACCGCGCCGAGATAGGGATTGAACGACGTGCTGCCGAAGCCATTGGTGCCGGTCGGGAACATCACGCCGCCGAAGACCGCGGCCCGCACGGTGTCGACCGGACCAAGGTCCTCCTGCAGCACCCGCACCTTGAGCGCCATCGAGAGGTCGCCGAGCCCGGCAGTCGTCTGCTCGGGGTTGCCGGACTGCTTCCAATAGGCGGGCAGATCGAGCTGCAGCGAGAGCCTCGGCACGAGGCCGTAGGCGAGCGTCGTCTCCATCGCCATGATCGAGTCGATGGGCTCCGCCGGATCGTCATCTCGGAACTGGTAGTAGCGAGCCTTCTCGGTGACGATCCATTGGCCCGGCGAGGGCTGGGTCGCGGCGGGCATCCAGATCGCTTCCTGCGCGGCGGCGGACTGCCCGAAGGCCGCCAGCGCCACGATCGCGCCGGTGGTCATCGCGAGCCGGCGAGACCGAATTGCGACGCGAGTCATGGCGTCGTGGATCCGGGAGGAGCCTCGTGCACCGAGACGAGGGTGAGGCCGGCGGCATCGATCGCTCGCGCATAGTCCTCGCGGGACGGGCGATCGGCCGGATCGATCGCCACCGTGATGAAGCCGTGCTTCATGTCGATCGCGACGCTCCGCACGCCCTCGAGCTTCATGAGCTGCAGGTCGGCGTTGGTCACGCACTTGGGGCACGCCATGCCGTGCGCGACGAGCACCACCGAATCGGCGGTGGGCGCGGGGCGTTCGGCGATCGAGTCGCCGCGATCGTCCGAGGCCGTGTTCGGAGTCGAGGCGCAGGAGGCGAGAAGGACTGGGACGACGAGGAGGCACGCCGCAACCACGCGGCGGCGACCGAGGTGCTGCTGAGACACGGAAGGAATCCCTGCTGGAAGTGGAGGAGGCGGGCGATTCGCCCGCGAGCGATCGCGCCCGCGAGGGCGGGGCGACGCACCACCGGCGCGCACCGGTGGCGCGAGGCGCTCCGCTAGGTCCTCAGCACGTGCTTCCGAAGCAGGATCCCACGGCCTCCGGCGAAGCGGTCCGCGGCCGATGACGACGAGACCGTTGCGGTAGCTGCCGCCGCCGGGGACGGGACTGGGGCCACGGCGAACTCGCCGGAAGGCATCGCGCGGTGGCCTTCGCGCTCGGAACCAAGCGGCGCCCGTTGAGGGGCGTCTTCGGCAGGACTTCGGCGGACCTCGCACGGGCACGAGTCGCCGCAGCGGCACGCGGATCCGCAGCAGGAGGGGGCTGGCCCCGGGGAGGCCTCGGCCCACACGATCGGGCTTTGGCCGGAGAGGGCCAGCACCAGCACGACCAGCCATGTCCCGAGTCGCTCGAGCATCGAGGCGGAGTGTAGGGACGGCGGCGGTCGGAGCCCGAGGATCCCGCGAAGGTCTCGGCCGAGCTCGAGACCGAACTCGAGACCGAGCTCGAGACTCCCAATGGCGGATCGATGGTCTCCCAGCGAGGCCGGGCCAGTGGCGGATGGACCCTCAGGGCCGGTCGCGACTTGGCGGCTCCCGGACGCCTTCCTCGCTCCTCCGGCGGAGGGCGTCGGCCCGGGGCCGGCCATCGCCGCGCCGATGGCGTCCCCGGATGGTCGAGGTCCCGGACCCCGGGGGATTGTGAGGATTCGTCGGGATTCCCGGACGCGGCGGTGGCAGGGTCCGAAAACCGGGCTACCTTCGACCGCGAGAGAACTCCTCCGTTGTGAGGCTGTGCGGAGCGTCGAGGGACAGGGCTTCATCTGAGGGCATGCGGGCTTCGGTCCGCAGGCGAAAAGGGCTCGATTCACAATTCAGCGACGGAGTCCCGATCCGGGGATTCGTCCCAAGGGAGTCAGGAAATGGTTCGTACGACTAGTGCGTGCGCCGCGATCGCGGCTGCGTTGGTCACCGCTGGTGCGACGCAGGCCGGGTTGGACGGCTCAGGCATCTCGTTCACGCAGATGATGGTGGGCGGTGGGTACGTCGACTTCGAGAATCCGGAGGGTGGCTACGCGGACTTCCTCGTCCAGGCCGATCCGCTGCCGGGTTCGCATCTCGACGCCTCTGCAAGCCATCCGGACTTCGGCTCGCTTGCGGCGGGCATCAGTTTCGGCAGTTTCAACAATGGCGTGGCGCTCTTCTCATTCTGGAGCGACCTCGACGCGGTGCCCTTCGGCGATCTGCCGTATGCCGACATCGCGTTCGCCGGAAGTCGCATCTCCTTCACGACCACGGTCCCCGTGCTCGTGACGCTGATCGGCTCCGTCCAGGCGACCGAAACGGGCGTCGGGTTCTTCGAGCTCTACGCCGACGACGACATCGACGGCGAGTTCTTCACACCGGGCGACAACCCGGTCGTGTTCCAGCTCGAGTTGGGGCCTGGCAGCTACGACCTCGCCATGGGTGCCGCGGTGCTGGCGCTGGGCGGCTTCGGGTCGTTCGAGGGCACGCTGGCGATCAGCGTGATTCCTGCGCCGGGCGCGTTCGCGCTGCTCGGCGCCGCAGGGTTGCTGGCTCGGCGGCGTCGCCGCTGAGAACTGGGGAGTCCAGTCCAAGAGATGGA
>JBMTTG010000120.1:0-8678 GCA_049449095.1 Phycisphaerales bacterium
CTCATCCCACACCTCGATGCCCAGTTCGTTCGCCTTCGCGAGCTTGCTGCCCGCGGCCTCGCCGGCGATCACCAGATCGGTCTTCTTCGACACGCTGCCGGTGACCTTCGCCCCGAGCCCTTCGAGCCGCTCGGTCAGTTCAGGCCGCGTGAAGTTCTCGAGTTCGCCGGTCAGGACGATCGTCTTGCCCGCGAAGGGGCCGGTCGCGTCGCCGGCATCCTTGCGATGGTCGCGGCTCGTGAGATCGACGCCCGCCTTCGCGAGTCGCCGAAAGGTCTCGCCCGCCGCCTTCGAGTGCAGGTACTCCGCGACCGCTGCGGCGGTGATCGGCCCAAAGTCGGGCAGCGTCTCGAGTTCCTCCGCAGTCGCCTTCAGGAGCGTCTCCGCGTCGGGATAGTGCCGGGCGATCGTCTTCGCGGTCGCGGCGCCGACATGGCGAATGCCAAGCCCCGAGAGGACCTTCGCGAGCCCGCGCGACTTCGCGGCGTCGGCCGCGTCGAGCAGGTTCTGCGCCGAGGTCTCGCCGACCCGCTCGAGCGCGAGGAGGTCGTCCTTCTTCAGTTCGAACAGGTCCGCGAAGTGCGTCACGAGCTTCGCGTCGACGAGTTGGTTGACGATCGTCTCGCCGAAGCCGTCGAGATCCATCTGCCCGCGGCCGGCGAACCACTTCACCTTCTCGCGGAACTGCGCCGGGCACTCGGGGTTCACGCAGTAGAGCTTCGGCCCCTCCTGCTCGACCGGTCCGCGGCACTCGGGGCAGTGCTTGGGCGGCGTGATCGGCCGCTCGGTGCCGGTGCGCTTCCCGACGACCGGCGCGACGACCTGCGGAATGATCTCGCCGGCCTTCTCGACCTCGACGACGTCGCCGAGCCGGATGTCCTTGCGACGGATCTCCTCGATGTTGTGGAGCGTCGCGTGACGAACCGTCGTCCCCGCGAGGACCACCGGCTCCATCGTCGCCCGAGGCGTGAGCGTGCCGCCCTTGCCGACCTGCCACGCCACCTCGAGCAGGCGGCTCGTCGCGCGATCCGGCGGATACTTGAACGCGATGCACCAGCGCGGCGCCTTCGAGGTCGCGCCGAGCGCCTCCTGCATCGCGAACGAATCGACCCGCACCACCATGCCGTCGCACGCGTAGCCAAGCGAACGCCGCTTCTCCGCGAACGACTCGACCGCCTTCACCGCATCCTTCGGGCGCTTCGCCTGCACCGCGAGCGCTTCGACCGGCACGCCCCATTCCCGGAGCCGCGAGAGCAACGCCCAGTGCCCGTCCGCGCCGAGCGATCCGACCACCTCGCCGCGGCCGTGCGCCGAGAACGCGAGCCGCCGCGACGCGACGATCCGCGAGTCGAGCAGCTTCAGGGTGCCCGCCGCCGCGTTGCGGGCGTTGGCGAAGAGCGCTTCGCCCGCCTCTTCGCGCTCGGCGTTGATTCGGGCGAACTCGCGATCGGGCAGGTAGATCTCGCCACGGATCTCGAGCACCTTCGGAGGCTTCGCAGCGTCGAGGCGCAGCGGGATGCCGCGGATCGTGCGGACGTTCTCGGTGACCACGTCGCCCTTCTCGCCATCGCCGCGGGTGGTCGCCCGAACCAGACGACCGTCCTCGTAGCGCAGGCTCACCGCGAGGCCGTCGATCTTCGGATCGCACACGAGCACCGGCTCGGCGTCCTCCGCGATCGAGCCCTCCTCGCGCAGGAGCTTCGTCACCCGCTCGATCCACGCCTCGAGATCCTCGATCGAGTAGGTGTTGTCGATCGAGCGCATCGGCACCGCATGCCGCGCGGTCTCGAAGCCCTCGATCGGCTCGCCGCCCACGCGGCAGGTCGGGCTGTCGGGATCGGCGAGCAGCGGGTACTTCGCCTCGAGCGCCGCGAGCTCCGCCAGAAGCCGGTCGTACTCGGGATCCGACATGATCGGATCGGCGTCGACGTAGTACGCCCGATCGGCGCGGCGGAGCAGATCGCGAAGCTCCTCGATCCGCGCGGGTTCCGCCGACTCGCCCTTCGCCGAACCGGTTCGCTTGCTCATCGCGTCCCCACGTGGCGTTCCGAAAGCGTCAGTCCGCGGAGATCGTCCGCGGACCTTCCTTGCCCGCCTTGCGTTCATAGACCCCGTCGCCGGCCCGCTCGTACTTGGTGAAGCCGAGCCGTTCGAGGTTCTTGTTGGAGAGCTTCTGCTTCTCCGCCGCGTCGCCGTGGGTGAGCGGCAGGTTCGGCACCACCGGCACGCGACGCACCGGCTCGCCGGTCTCGGGGTGCTTCTCGAGCGCCGGCTCGGTCATGCGCTGGAAGACCTCGAAGGGCTCCCCGTCGCTGCCGTCGGGTTTCACGATCACGTATCGGTAGGTGGGCATGAGACCTCGGATGCTACGCGGGCTCAGTGGCCCATCGGCCACCAGGCGGTGAGCCGCTCTCGGGCGATCCGGATCTCCTCGACGCGATGCTCGCCCGCCTCGCGCTCGATCGCGATCGGCAGGTTCGGGATCGTGGCGGCGACGGCAAGCAGCGCCGGCCAGTCGACCGCGCCCTCGCCAAGCGGAACCTCACGGCCCCACGTGCCGGGCACCTCGGTCGGCACCGCGTCCTTGGCGTGCATCGCGACGACTCGGGGCGCCAGCTTCGAGAGCGACGCGACCGGATCGCCCATCCCGTAGAGGATCATGTTCGCGGGATCGAAGTTGACCCCGACCTCGGGCCGGTCGAGCGCCTCGAGCGCCTCAAGCAGCGTGTCGGCGGTCTCCTGCCCCGTTTCGAGCCCGATCCGGATGCCCCGATCGGCGAAGAGATCGGCGAGTTCCCGCAGGCGGCCGAGCACCGCATCGCGGCCGGGATCCGCGGCGTCCTCGGGAATGAACCCCGCATGGAAGGTGACGAGCCGCAGGCCGAGGTCCTCCGCGAGGGCCGCCGCCTCGCGGCAGCGGCGAAGATTCTCCGGCCACGTGGCGTCGGGGCGAACCCCCCCGGTCCGGGCGATCGACTCGAGGGTCGAATAGTCCTCGCCGGCCATCGCCACCATGCCGCTCGTGATCGAGATCGACTCCTTCGCGAGCACCGAAGCGGCGTTCGC
Organism: Phycisphaerales bacterium; assembly: GCA_049449095.1. Classification (GTDB taxonomy): domain Bacteria; phylum Planctomycetota; class Phycisphaerae; order Phycisphaerales; family SM1A02; genus VGXO01. The sequence continues at coordinate 3,067 of JBMTTG010000120.1, forward strand.
CCACGGCCCGCCATCGAGCAAGGGCATCAGGGCCAGCTGGATCGAGTCGCCGCCGGTCTGCCGGACCATCGCCGCAAGGTCCGACGCCTCGCGTGGGCGCAGGCTCCAGCTGCACACGGAGGGTGATGGGCAGGCCGAAGGCGCGTCGTTCACCGGCGATTCTCCTGAAGCGGACTCGAAGTCGGCGATGCTACCGGTTGCCCGGTCGGTGGATTCCCCTGCCCGGTCGACTTAGCATCCCACCTCTTCGTTCCCGCCCGCCTCGCCAGATCGCCCGTGTCGAGCCTTCCCGCCGATCCCGTCGCCTCCAGTGAACCCGCCTCGCTTCGATCGAAGCGACCGCGGTCGTTCATGCAGCGCTTCGAGTCGTTCATCGGGCGCCTGAGCGTCCGCAACGACTTCTGGCACAAGGTCTGTTCGCTCGTCTGGCTGCCCTACGCCTTCCGCTCGGGCCTGAGCCTGCGCAAGGTCGACGCGGACACCTTCACCGCGGTGTTGCCGTTCCGGCGCATCAATCGCAACTGGTACAACGCGATGGCGGGTGCGGCGCTCCTGGGCAACTGCGAGGTGGCGGCGGGCATGTACCTCTTCGCCCGCTGCGGCCCCGACTACATGGTGGTCTGCAAGGAGATGAACTACCGCTTCCGCCGGCCGTGCCTCGGCCCGGCGGTCTACCGCGTGGTTCGAAGCGAGGACGTCACCGAGCGGGTCGCGGAGGGCGAGGCGTTCAACTGCACCCTCGAGATGGAGATCCGCCAGTCGCTTCGCCGCAAGGGCAAGGAGCCCAAGGTCGGCGAGTGCTCGATCACCTTCCACTGCGTGCCGCTCGAGAAGGCGCGGCAGCGGGCGGAGCCGGAAGACCGTCCCGCGGTCCGGAAGTGATCCTTGGTGGGCTGCCGCGGATCGCGTGAACCATGACCGCCCCGCGCGGACGCCAGGCCTCCTCGCGAGGCGGCGCGATCGACGCCCTCGGATGGGGGATCTTCTGCGCGTCGAGTTGGGCGTGGTGCATCGGGCTCTTCCTGCCGACGGTGCTGCGGCGCCTGCTCGGCTGGCCGGGCTTCCTCGCCTTCGCGATCCCGAACGTCATCGGCTGCGCGGCCTTTGGCTTCGTGCTCGATCTCAAGCGATCCCGGCGGCTGCAGCGCGATCACCGCGGCGCGATGGTCCTCTTCAGCGCGGTGACGATCGCCTATCAGCTGCTGCTCGCGGGCTGGACCGCGTCGGAGCTGCTGGGGCCGATGCTCGGCGGCTGCGGGCGGCCGATGTCCTGGCGAAGCTGGGCCGCGTACGGCATCGGGCTCGCCTGCACGGGCATGATCGGCCTCGCGGTCTCGTTCGCGCGCGACCGCCTGATTCCCGCGATCGCCGCCGTGGCGTGGCTCCTCTCCGCGGGCGTGCTCGGCTTCACCGTGCTCGACGTCGCCCCGATCGCGATGCCCGAGCCTGAACTCGCCGAGGCGCAGCTCTGGGGACTGATGCCGGCCCTGCTGCTCGGGTTCCTGCTCTGCCCCTATCTCGATCTCACCTTCCATCGGGCGCTTCGCCGCGGCCCGCGGAAGGCGACCTTCGCGACCTTCGGCCTCACCTTCGCGACGCTCATCGTGCTCGTCGCCTTCCTCGCCGACCCCGAGGGACCGCTGGGGATCCGCCTCACCCCGCTCGTCCTCGCCCAACTCTGGGTGCAGTTGGGCTTCACGATCGGCGCCCATTGGCGCGAAGTCCGCTTCGCGACGCAGCACGCCTCGAACCGGGCCTCGCGCTGGATCGTGCCGGCCTCGCTGTCCGCCGGCGCCCTGCTCGCACTGCCGGGCATTGCGAGCGAACCCAACTACCTGCGGATGCTCGGCTGGTACGGGCTCGTCTTTCCCGCGTACGTGCTGCTCGCGATGGTCGGCGAGCGCCGCAAGCCAAGTCCGCGAACCTGGCTCCTCTTCGCGATCGTGCTGGCGATCGGCCTCCCGATGTACGAGCGGGGCATCTCGGCGTTCGAGTTCGGGTGGATGGCGATCCCGGCCCCCATCCTGCTCGCCGCGACCTGGTGGATTCGGCGACGATCGCTCGCGTCGGCTTCGAAATAGCCGGCGACGCCTCGCGTTGGCCGCCGCCTCGATTTCGCGCCTCCTGCGATGCCGCGACTCGCCCCGCGCCGAATGAACCGCATGCTTGCCATGACGCGAGAGCACGATCGATGAACCGACTCGACGATCCACTGCGACCGCTGCCCGCCCGCGAGTTCGGCTTCTGGGAGGCGAGGCACCTGCTGTTTCGGGCCGGCTTCGGCGGCACGCCCGAGCAGGTCCGGGCGATCGCGGGTCTCGGGCTCGAAGGCGCCGTCGACTACCTGCTCGAGTGGGACGAGATTCCGGCGAAGCCCGTCGAAGCGTCGCTCTTCGATCAGGACATCATGCGCTCGCCGACTCCGGCGGAGCAGCAGGCGGCGCAACGGGCTCGCCGCGAGAACGATCAGGTCTTCCTCGATCAGCTCCAGCAGGAGCGCCAGCAGCGTCAGCGCGAGGATCGCCAGCAGCTCGACGCGCTTCGCAAGTGGTGGCTCGCGCGGATGATCGAGACCGGTCGCCCGCTGCAGGAGCGGCTGACGCTCTTCTGGCACGGGCACTTCGCGACCGGATACCGGGAGATCGAGGACAGCTGGATGCTCTTCCAGCAGAACCAGTTCTTCCGCCAGAACGCCGCCGGCAACTTCGCGACGCTCGTGCGGGGCATCGTCCGCGATCCGGCGATGCTGAAGTACCTCAACAACGACCGCAACATCCGCCGCTCGCCCAACGAGAACCTCGCCCGCGAACTCATGGAGCTCTTCACGCTCGGCGAGGGCAACGGCTACACCGAGCGCGACATCAAGGAGGCGGCGCGGGCCCTCACCGGCTACGGCATCGACGACCACACCTTCCAGTTCCGCCGTCCCGCCCACGACGACGGAACCAAGACGATCCTCGGGCGCAGCGGGCCCTTCGACGGCGAATCGCTCGTGGGCCTGCTGCTCGCCCAGCGAGCGTGCCGCGAGTTCATCGCCCTCAAGCTCCATCGCCACTTCGTGAGCGACCTGCCGGGCGAACCGTCGAAGGAGGACCAGGCCGCGATCCTCGCGATGGCGGATCTCCTTCGGCGCAACGACTTCGAGCTGAAGCCGATGCTTCGGCGGCTCTTCATGAGCCGGCACTTCTACGCCCCGAGGCAGCAAGGCACGATGGTGAAGGGTCCGATCGACCTGATCGTGACCTCGATCCGCTCGCTGCAGCTGCCGGTGCGGCCGCTCAGCGTGCTGCTCTCCGCGAGCGATCTCATGGGGCAGTCGCTCTTCCAGCCGCCGACGGTCAAGGGGTGGCCCGGCGGCCGCACGTGGATCAACACGAGCACCCTCTTCGTGCGGCAGAACCTGCTCGTCTATCTCGTCACCGGACGAAGCCCCGCGGGGCTCGGCGCCGCGGCGGACTCGACGCCCTACGACCCGCGCCCGCTCGTCGACGCCCTCGCCGGCGTCGCTGGCGATGATGCCGATGATGCCGATGATTCCGAGGCTCCCGGCGATTCGGCGCGAGCCACCGCCGAGCGGCTCCTTCGCTTCTGCCTCGGCGCGTCGCCGCACGCGTCGCGCGTCGCCGCGGTGCGTCGCCTCGTCGAGCAGACCGGCGATCGGCTCGATGGCGATCGCACGATCGCGCTGCTTTGCCTGGTGACCGCGATGCCCGAGTATCAGCTCGCCTGAGTTCCCCACGCCGGAGTCCACCGATGGCGATCGACCACCACGACAGCACCCCCGACCTCTCCCGCGAGGTGCTTCCCTACTCGCGGCGTCTCTTCATCCGCCAAGGCGTGGCGCTCGCCTCGCTCTCGGCGACGGTGCCGTGGTTCGTGCAGGGCTCGGCCCGCGCCGCGATGCTCCCCGTCGGATCGCTCGTCTCGGAACGCCCGGGGATCGACGAGGGCCGCGTGCTCGTCGTCGTGCAGCTCGGCGGCGGCAACGATGGCCTCAACACCGTGGTCCCCTACGGCGCGGACGCCTACTACCGCGCCCGCCCCACGCTCGCGATCGCGCGTCCCGGTTCGCAAGGCGGCGCGCTCGCCCTCGATGGCGTCGATGGCCTCGGGCTGCATCCGGAACTCGCGCCACTCAAGGAGCTCCACGACGAGGGCCGGCTCTCGATCGTGCAGGGTGTCGGCTACCCCAACCCCAACCGCAGCCACTTCGCCTCGATGGACATCTGGCACTCCGCGTCGCCCGACGGACCCGGTCGCGGAGGATGGCTTGGCCGCTACTTCGACAACACCTGCGCGGGAAGGCCCGAGCCCGAGGCGGGCGTCGCGATCGGACGCGAGGCGCCGCTGGCGATGGTGGGCGATGCGACCAAGCCGGTCACCTTCGAGAGCGAGGAGCTCTTCCGCTGGAGCGGCGAGGACCTGCATCCGCTGCTTGCGGCGAAGTACCGCGAGATCAGCCGGCAAGGCGAACTCGAAGGCGTCGACGAGCAGTCGCAGCTCGCCTTCCTGACCCGGACCGCGCTCGATGCGCAACTCTCCTCCGACCGGATCCGCGCCGCGGTCGCGGTCGATCCGCTCGTCCGCTATCCGCAGGGCAATCTCGGGCGGCAGCTGCAGGTGGTCGCGGCGATGATCCGCGCCGGCATGCGGACCCGCGTCTACTACGTGACCCTCGGCGGCTTCGACACCCACGCCGGTCAGCAGCGTTCGCACGGCAACCTGCTGCGGCAGGTCGCGTCCTCGTTGCGGGCGTTCCAGTCCGATCTCGTGAAGCAGGGCAACGACGGCCGCGTGGTGACCATGGTCTTCAGCGAGTTCGGGCGGCGGGTCGCCCAGAACGCCTCCGGCGGCACCGATCACGGCGCCGCGGCGCCGATGTTCCTGATCGGGCCGGCGGTCCGTCCGGGCGTGCTCGGCACGCACCCCTCCCTCGAGGACCTCGATCGCGGCGACCTCAAGTTCGGGGTCGATTTCCGCAGCGTCTACGCGGGGCTGCTCGAGGATTGGCTGCAGTCCCCGTCGGAGGCGGTGCTGCAGGGCCGCTTCCGCAAGGCGGAACTGCTTCGAGCCTGACCGCGATCCACCTCCGCAAGCGATGCGTAGGATCTGACCGGCTCGCGGGCCTTCGCTCGCGATCGTCGAACCCGAAGCCTTTCCACGGAGTCCTCCATGTCCCCCATGCGCCTCGTCGCCCTCTCGTCCCTCCTCGTCGCGGCCCTCGTGGCGTGCGACCGCGCCGAGCCCAAGCCGCCCGTCGCGGTGAAGCCCGCGCCGACCACCGAGCAGCTCGCCAACGCGACCACGGTCTCCTACCGGGTCGACGGCATGCATTGTGGCGGCTGCGCCGAGGGCATTCAGGAGAAGCTCGCGGGACTCGACGGCGTGCTGGCCTGCTCGGTGACCTACGAGGGCGGCACGGCGACCATCACGATGGTCGATGCCACCGTCACTCCGTCGGTCGAGTCGACCATCGCCGAGCTCGGCTACGAGTACGCGCCGGCTGCGGCGACCGAGGAGGCTCCTGCTGCGGAGAGCTCGGACGCGCCCGCGCCGGCCGCGAGCTGAGTCAGGCCCCTCGCGACAACTCGCCGAGAACCTTCGCGCGGATT